>JAKSDM010000054.1 GCA_022360135.1 Pseudanabaenales cyanobacterium
GCTAAAGCGGAAGCCCAAGCAGCAGAGCCTGATAAAGCCTTTGCCGCCAATAGCCTACAACGAGCCGCCAAGGTCCTGAAGGAAGCGAGTGCGACGGTTGAAGCCGAAACCAGTCTTTGGGACAAAGTACAACCTATTACAACCAAACTCTTGCCTTGGCTGGGAGTCGGAGCGAGCTTTTTTGCCTGAGCGGGATAGGCAATTAATGCATTATCCAAAGTAGCCTGGTAGTCCAAAATCTGAACTATTAAGACGGGTGGCTCATGCTTGTCGCATTGACAAAAGCCTCGGCGCCAGCATCAATAGCTCGGCCCCGACGCCCCACTGGCGAATGGATAAAAAGGGTTTTGGGATCGACAGTGGCTGTTGGCGGCGGCGGCGAAATTTCGTAGGGCACTGATTGCTGGTGATCAGCCAGGAGCAAATTAGGGTTATAAACGCTGTCAAATTTCCACAGCATTTTGACAAAATTCGTCTGTCCCCGCAGTAGCAGTTTTGTCGCTGTCTTTGCCGCCCCCTTCAGAGTTGACCAACCTAAATGTTTTTTGTTTAGGATCTGTTGGGTTCTCACGAGTTCTTGGTAAAACTCTGCTAGGGGTAAGCGGGTCGGCAACACGGCATGCTGAATATCAAACAGCCGGTAATCGCGGGTGGCCAGTTGGCGCGATTCGGTGCGCCAGGTTTCGGTGCCGGGGTAAGGGGTATTCACGCTAATATTGACGATTTCAGGAATCTCCAGACAAAACTGTCGGATGGTCTCAAACCGGTCCCGGTCCCAGTCTGGGTCTGCAATGATATTGACTGCAACCAAAAGTCCTAGAGAGCGGGCGTATTCTAATGCTTCAATACTCTTGGAGAAGCTAACCCGTTTACGAAACTGTTTCAGCCCTTCATCATCAATTGCCTCTAGGCCCAAAAACATATATCTGAGCCCTAACTGCCGCCAAAATTTGAACACCTCTTTGTTGCGTAGCAACACGTCACTGCGAGTTTCCAGGTAGTAATTCTTTTTAATCCCCTGGCGGGCGATCGCCTCACCAATCGCCAGACCATGATCAGGTTGTACAAAAGCTACGTCATCGACAATAAACACGCCTGGTTCGCGAATCTGAGCCAGCTCTTCAACAATCCGCTCTGGATTTTTGGTGCGATAACTGCGGCCATAAAAAGTCCAAGCGCTACAGAAGGAACAGTTCCAGGGGCAACCGCGACTAAACTCAATCGACGCACA
>JAKSDM010000068.1 GCA_022360135.1 Pseudanabaenales cyanobacterium
ATGGCGAGAAGTCCACTGAAGTGGACTGATGACAAGTAGATGAGTTGAATTGCCGAGTTTGCCTGGTGGGGGCGCAGGGCTGCTCCATTCGGGATGTTTTGACCGGGAACCTTGTTCGTCATTTGACTGATCCGGAAAAATGTGATTTATACGGCAGCTCTCTGGTCATGGCTATCCGATTTTTAAGGCCAAGGGAATCCTCATATTCAAGAATACTGGCCAGTTCCGGTCCAAGCTCTGTTGTCGCCATTTCATAAAATCCAAACTTTTCATAAAATGGAGCATTCCAACGGACATGCTTGAAAGTAGTCAGCGTTGCCAAGGTATATCCAGCAAGAGAGGCGGTCGATAAAGAAAAATCAACCAATCTAGAGCCAATTCCTTGCCGCCCAAACTTTGGCGAAACATCGACTTGTGAAATGTGAAAATTGTTGTCCACAATTGATGCCATCAGGTAGCCAACTACTTGAGAATTAGCATCACGAGCCACCCAAAGTAACCCTGACCTGAATGAACCTTGTAATACTTCCTGTGATAGGGTTGTGCTACGTAGGGGTTCTGGTAGATCGGTCAATGAGAATAAAGAGGCTGCTTCAGCCTCAATGGCGGCTAAATACTGCAGATCGCTACCAATAGCTGGGGCTATGACGATGTTCATAGTGCTTCTTAATGTTCTATTTGGGGGGCGACAAACTGCGCCAAAACACTAGTCAATAGTGTCAGCACGATGTGTCTAATTCTAAGTTATCTTCTCCATCAAACCTGTCGCCATATCTTCATGCCTGCGCCAGCAAAACCGAGCCCAAAGATGACGCCAGAGATAACAAACATGATGCCGAGGCCAGGTGTGAAATAGCCAGAGAAGCCGAGTAGTGTTGAAAGTACCCAAAGCGCGGGGATCCACCGAGGCAGTTTGTTTGCCTCCCACGTACCGATGGCTAGAAAGATTAGCCCTACAGCCAAGATAGATGCGCCGATTGGATAGACTGCGACGCCAGCAATGACGCCGTCTAGTCCTGTAATTATCGCCGCCCCAATGACGCCAAATAGAAAGCCTAAGAACCCCCATCACCAGATCGCTCTGCAGGGTTCTAAGCTAGCTATTGATCTGGGTTCTGGCTGTGGCTTTCAGGCTACCCCGTTGGCTCAAGTTGGTTTTTCTCACCTTGGCGTTTCGGCTTGTTGCGCTTTGTGTGATAGTTGTTTCATTTTGTTGTGAATATTGATTCTATCTGTAAAGAGAACTTAATTGACGGGGTGTCTATGCGATTTTCGCATGGATTTTAGTCGAAAACCGGATGAAAGGGCTATTTTTTTTGATAGAAATCGATCACTGTGTGGTCAGTAAGTTGAGAATAGGATCAGTATGCCGAACACCAAACAGAATCTCGTCGTTGTTGGCAATGGCATGGTTGGGCACCGGTTTCTCGAATTAATGGTTGAGAAGGGAGCACTCGATCGTTGGAACCTGATTACGTTTTGCGAGGAGTCGCGAGTTGCCTATGACCGGGTGAACCTGAGCCAGTACTTTGTTGATAAAACGGCAGCGGACCTGACATTGGTGGAGCCAGGGTTTTATCAAGAGAATGGTATTCAGGTTCATATGGGGGATCGTGTGGTCGAGATTGACCGCGATCGGCAGGTGGTGAGATCGGCTAATGGCGCTGAGGTTGCCTACAATCGTCTAGTGTTGGCGACGGGGTCCTATCCGTTCGTGCCGCCGATTAAAGGGAATGATGCGACGGGAACATTTGTGTATCGCACCATCGAAGACTTGGATGCGATTAAAGCCTATGCTGAGCAGTCTACGGTCGGTGTTGTCGTGGGCGGGGGGCTGCTCGGGCTGGAATGCGCCAATGCTCTGAAATCCCTGGGCTTAGAGACCCACATGGTGGAGTTTGAGCCCCGGTTGATGCCCGTACAAATTGATCAGGCGGGCGGCGCCATTCTTAAGGAGAAAATTGAGGCGCTGGGGGTACAGGTGCATACCAGCAAAGCGACGACAGAGATTGTGAGTGAGAATGGCAAGCTGGTCTCCATGCAGTTTGCTGATGAGACGTCGTTGCAGACGGATATGATTGTATTCTCGGCTGGGATTCGGCCCAGGGATGAATTGGCGCGGAACTGCGGGTTG
>JAKSDM010000312.1 GCA_022360135.1 Pseudanabaenales cyanobacterium
CGTCACCAAATTGGCCCGCACCTGGAAGCGTTCGAGAATGGTGATGTGGCAATCGGGCAGCTCATCCGCATAGATGTCCGCCGCCGCCCAGTGATAGCCATCCCGATACTTTGCGACATGTTGGCCAAAAGAATGATCTTCGACCTGGGCTTGCAGGGCTGATGTGAAGGTGGGCAAAACATCTTCCGCCACAACGGCGCCCACGTTATAGCCGGAATCGGGATCGAACCGGAACACCACGACCCGGTCGGCATTGAGGAAGCGGCGGGTTTCTCGGGTAGCGAACCGAAAGATCACCTCCTCATTTTGCAACTCAATCATCCGAGTCGTGATTTTAGTCAGGATGCTTTCTCGGTCTGCCCGTTTTTCCAGCAGTTCGGTGTACTCAGTCTGCTGGCGGGCGGCTGAGAGTTGCGCCGCCACCTGTTTAACAAATTCAATCTCGAAGTCCTGCCAGTGCCGGGGGTCGTCACACTGGTTAACACAGAGCAATCCCCACAGATCGTCTCCTTTTAACAGTGGTGTCACCAAATTGGCCCGCACCTGGAAGCGTTCGAGAATGGTGATGTGACAATCGGGCAACTCTTCCGCATAGATGTCCGCTGCCGCCCAGTGATACCCCTCCCGATACTTTTTGGCCTGTTGACCAAAAGAATGATCTTCGACCTGGGCTTGCAAGGCTGACGTGAAGGGTGGCAAAACATCTTCCGCTACAATAGTGCCCACGTTATAGCCGGAATCGGGATCGAATCGATGCACCACGACCCGGTCGGCATTGAGGAAGCGGCGGATTTCTCGGGTGGCGAACCGAAAGATCACCTCCTCATTTTGGGGCTCGAGTATGCGGCTGGTGATTTTGGCTAGGATGCGCTCTCGGTCTGCTTGCTTTTGCAGTTGCGATCGCAGTTCATGGGCCTGCAGATGAATCACCAGTTCATTAATGACTTGAGCCAGCACGTTTATGGGTGCGGCTGGCCAGCGCCGGGCTTTACTGCACTGCTGCGCCACTAATAAGCCCCGGATTTCCCGATCGAACAAAATGGGCAGCGCCAAACTGGATTTAACTTGAAACTTCTCGAACAACTGCCGCTGGTAAGGAGAAATCCCAACCTTTTCCACATCTTCAATCAAGACCTCCTGGCGCTGTTTGTAGTGGCTGCTCTGCCTAAGCCCAAAACAAAGGCAAGGTAGGGTTTCTGAGAGGGTTGGGGTCCAGCCGGAGACAATGGACTCAGCCACAGCCACGCCTTGTTCGTTATTAGTGAACTGATAGAGCAGCACTCGATCGGCCTTTAACAACGCCTGGACCTGGGTAACCACAACCTGGAAAAGACTTTCCAGATCATTCGCCTGGTTCATTGGGCCGGTAATCATGGCGACTTGCTGTTGAATCGCCTTCAGTGTCTCATCCAGAGAACCAGATATGTCAAGCTGCTCAAACGGGGTTTGAACAGACTCAGACTCAGACTCAGACCGCTCGCTATCCAGTTGATCGGGTTCTACGACATTCTGCTGGATATCTTCTGGCGAACTCTTGGCGTTTTCACGATTGGTGTGACGATTTGTGGCGGCTTGATCCGGCCTGCTCATTGAAAATCGGGTCATGAATGATTACTCCATTAAGTGGGAAATGAGTGCAAGAGTGATACTAATTGGGTTGTTGGCAATGCACCTGCAGCAGTGGATCGTGTATCAACGCTTTCGCCTCCAGGACCAAGCGCCTGGAACGAGTCAAATATCCCTTGAGAAAAGGTCGTAGGGTTTGGTCGAATAGATTCTCGGTCGGCGACCGTAAATGGTTGAGGGGATATGTTTCCAGACCCATTAATCGAGGTACGCCGAGGCCCAATAATTTGCCGTCAACTCGGATCACAATCGCCCAGATGGTTTCCAGCACATGGGGAAGGGTGATGGGAGAGGGGAAGCCTAATTGTTGTCCTAAATCCACTAGCCAGAGCATTTCACTGCGCCAGTTGTAAATTCCCAAAACCCGATCGGGGAGATTCGGGACGGGCAAAATCTCTCTAATTGGCAGCTTAATCACTTCTTCTATATCATCTAAAGGCAGTAACATCGTATCTTGAGGGCTGACATAAAACCGCAACAATCTAAATTCATCAGAATTATCGGACGTAACGCGGGATAAGGTGTTTGGCGGTGGGTTTTCCGCTGCCGCGGCTAAAAGCCCTGAGGGTGTCCTAACCGCAAGGGTTGGAGCGCTAACAGGCTGATTTCCTTGGGTTAACCACTCCGATAGGGAAGAATGGCTGGGATAAGCAGTGGGAGGTGGTTCTAACGGGATATCCTGTTGCCAAATGGGGGATTTCTGATGGGGTCGCCCCCCATAAACCTTGACCAAAGTGACCGCTTCAGGCTGTAGGTTAGCGATGCCTCCCCGGACAAATTCCATCATTCGCTGTTGATCGGGAACTTGCCCTGACTCTAGAAAAATGATTAGCGTATCGCCTTGTCTATCCACTCTAGCCATGATTCCCATGGCGGACAGATGGCGGTTCATCAGTTGGGCGATCGCGCTTGGGTCGCCCTGACAGGCAAGCGCCGCTGCTTGCTCAAAGTCTAGCTGTTGGGTTTGACTCATTAGGCTTAAACTGTAATCAATCTTTGATCAGTTGATTAACCGTTGGCTGGATCAACCGTTGGATAGTTTGGATTAATTGTTGTCGGCTGATAGGTTTAGCAAGATAGGCGTCCGCCCCCATCATCCGACCCCACAGCTTATCCGTCGCTGCGCTTTTAGTTGAGCACATCACCACGGGAATCCAGTTTGTCTCCGGATCGGATTTCAATTCATGGCAGAGTTCAAATCCACTTTGTCCCGGCAAAATCACATCCAGCACAATCAGATCCGGCTTCTGGCGGCTGAGCTTTTCCTGAGCTTCCTCTACACTGCCAACGCTGACTACCTTTAGACCCGATTGTTGTAAGTAGTCAGTGATAGCCCTCGATTCCGTCAGGCTATCTTCAACCAATAAAACTGTATTCACTGTGTTCATGGTTTCTCCGTGTCTTAGACATTGGGTCAACAGCGAAGCCAGATCTCAAATGCCGCTGCACTGTGCCTAGGATTTTGTCGGCGTCTACCGGTTTTGCTAAAAAACCAGAGGCGTCAACCATCTTGGCGCGTACCCGATCGACAATCCCATCCTTACCGGTCAAAATCACCACAGGGGTATTTTTGAGGGCGGAGACCTGGCGGAGCTGAGCGCAAATTTCGTAGCCGTTGGCGACTGGCATGACTAAATCTAAAAAAATCAGATTGGGTTTTTGTCTCAGAGCTGTGGGTAGAGCTTTCAGGGGATCTTGAACACCCCAAAATCGATAGCCTGCCGACGTCAAAATCTGCTCCATTGTGCGGCAGATCTGAAGATTGTCATCAACGCATAGAATTAGCGCTTGACGGGCTATCGGCCCACTCTGACGAGAAGGCGCCTCCACGACCTGGTCAGTATCGGGCGCTACGGCGTCAGCTTGGGGATTGGGCGCATCTTGTAGTTCGATCAACCCGCGTTGAATATAGGGTGCAAACGAATAAATCACGACTCGCAGGTTTTGTTGGGTTGCGACTGCCACCCGGCGCAGTGTAAAACTGCCGTCTAATAAGGACTTTAGCTTTAAGTAGGTGGCTGGAGAGGCTTGCTGTTGCAACGCTTCAGGCTGCTTTAGAAGCAGCGCTAGATTGGCGGAGTAATGAGCTAGCCCAGCGTCACACCAAACTTCCAGAAATTGAAGGGTTTCCCGCAGAATTTTTTCGGCGCTGATGGCGGCGATCGCCTCCTCAGGAGAATCGTGATCAGCTGTGGTAACCAATTGTTCGATATTCTCAGCGTTTTGGAGAATATCCAACAGCACCTCTGCGATCGCATTCTCGATCAAAGGGATTGCTTGATCTCGGCTAATTTGTTGCTGTTTTATCCACCTCGTGAGTGTCAAATACTCCCAAAGCAAAGGCGCTTGCCCTGTTTGAGCTTGTCTAGGCGGCCAGACGTGCTTGACAGGGATGGCCGGACAAAATTGCCCCAAGGAACAATACCAGCGTCCAAATCGATTGATGCTCCCTACCGCCCAAATCAGATGCCCGAGTTGGAAATACAGACTCCAAGCGTGTCCTAGAGCCGATTTCACATCAAGTCTGCCAGTAAAGTGTAATTTGCTATTGAGTTGAAATTGATAAAACAACTGATCAACAGTCAAACATTGCACTAATTGAGAAACTCCATTCGAGAGAATAAGACTGCTGTGTTAGTGCACCAGACTATCAAACGGCAGAGAAATCCCTACTTAAAGAGAAGTGCTATATGGCAATCCTATTTAAGTCAATTTGAACTATGAAATGTTCTCTTTTATAAGCAGCAAGAGAATGCTTAAAAAGTCAACTAACAGGAAAAAAACAGTCAATCTGAATCAATATTCAATCAATATTCAAGTCTGAGAACCAGGAATTATGCACCCCTTTACAAAAGTAGATAGACCATTCAGAGTAGTCAGAATCGGATAACAATCATTTGAATAGAGCAAGACCTTTACATCTCACAAATCATTTAGGATTGCTGTAACTTTCTTCCATATTTTAGGAGACAATAAATAGTCTGGCTTTGGAGGGCTATTCTTCTCAAGTTGGCTGAGCAATCTTCATCCGGATTAGACACTTCAATCCCCCTCTGTCAAGAGTAATAAAAGAGGGGTTGTCAATTTCAAGTAGATGATTGGATTCGTTAGAATTCTGGTTGATCAGAACATTTCAATCAATGCTCTTCATAGAATTTTTAAATGAAAGAATTTCGTAGCCAAACGCTTGATGCACACATAAAAGCAATACGAATTTTCTGTATTCTGAAAATTCTCTGGCAGAAGCAATAAATTCTCTGGCAGAAGCGATTCCAGATAGATGACCTAATCAATTACATCCACAATAAAATACACTTACTATCATAGCGCATTACAGAGTTTTTTATTGGTCTTAACTCAAAATTGAGTTTCTCTTTTAGAAATGTCTAAACCTTGTAATTTAATATACTTTGAATGGTGCAATTAATACTTTTCCTAAACTGATTTCCATGCCGTAAAACATAGCTAAAATATTCTTTTTGGCTCAAATTGAGGTAAAATTAAAAGACCTAGAATATCCGTACAAAGTATCATTTTCAACCAAGTGGCTCGGAAATACGAATTGGGTTCAGCCCTGCTCCCATCGCAATGCCTTCTAGGTTCGCGGACAGACCTTAGCGGGGTTATCTTCAGCGGCTGTTTAAGAAGTCTGGAACGTCCCTTTCTCCGCCTAGGAGAGAAAATTTTTCAAACGCCTTCCCAGCCCAGCTAATCTCAGCCAGGCTATTCTCATTTTTAAGCACG
>JAKSDM010000605.1 GCA_022360135.1 Pseudanabaenales cyanobacterium
GCTGAGTTGGCTGATTCAACAGTTTGCATAGGGGGGTGAGTGTGCGGACGAAACCGGCGGAACAAATGATTAACTGCAGCCGGATTGGTGACGACATATCCTAGCCCTGCACTCGTAACCAGCAGCAGCAGAAAGGAGCCTACACTCACGGGCGTAGCCAGTTTACTGGGCCAAATGAATCGGGGTTGAGGCGTCTGAGCAGCAGTTTCAGACTCTGGAATCCGCTGATCCGCTAGACTCTTGATCAATTCTTCAGAGGATTCTAGATAATCATCAGGAGTGACCTCATCACTGGCGTGATTTGCTAAAGCACAAGCGGCGTCCGCATTATGATCAGCGGGTTTAGCAGCCACTGCTAACTGACCAGCAGGTTCGGCTGCTTGATTGGAGATGGTGGGGATTGCAGCGGCTGAGGCTGCCGATCCAGCTTTATTCAAGAAGGGGTTGGGCGGCGGCGGCGGGACGGCTCCGCTGGACGGCTGTTTCGATGGCGTTGAAGCCTGCGATCGGGAGGAATTATTCGTTTTGACCGCGATTAGATCTAGCGGTTTGCGGCTGGGTTTAATTGTCTTTGAAGTCTTTTCAGGAGAAATTGGTCGCCCTTGCCGCTGGCGCCTATACCGAGCCAACTCCTCTTCTAGGTAGACGTTTAGACTGCTTAAAGCACTGCTTAATGGCGGCTTCAAAGCTAATAAATCAGAGCTTTGAGGGGAAGATTCACTTGAGGCGGGTTGTCTCATTTAACAGTCCTCCTACCGATGCCACTCAACATCCGTAACTAAGATTACAGCCGATGTAACTAAAATTACAACCTGGACAACTCGAACGATTCGTTCCATTGGCGATCGCACACAGACAGCGGGTGCAAAGCTTAGGTTACACTAATTCACTCAATTTGAGATATCCCAATATACTGCTAAAGCCTATAAATGCAAGCTCCAAATCTTAGAGATAGGGGTTTAGGCGGTAAGGTCGGCAAGAAAGGCGGCCATCAACTTGATGCTAGGGTTACAGAACTCAAACCTTAAAATGCAAAATGCAAAATTCAGTAACCTATGTCTCTGCAGCCGCTTAATCGTATTTTAAGCAACCTGGAAAAGCAGAAGAGTTGGCGATCTCGCCGCCAATTTAGGCGAATTCTTGAAATCTGGCCCAAAGCTGTTGGCTATGCGGTAGCTAGGCAGACAAGGCCCGTAGGAATACAGCGCCAAATTCTACAGGTTGCGACGGCGAGTTCAGCCTGGGCGCAAACCCTTGCCTTCGAACGCCGTCAGATTCTTGAGAAGCTGAATACTCAATTACCCATGACACTCATGGACATTCGATTTTCCACTGCCCAATGGCGCAGTCAGGCGAATAATTGCACAAGTTCCCGCAGCAATGAACAAAGTCGTCTATGGCAAGAGCACCCCAGTTGGTCAAGCACCAAGAATTCAACGCCTGAACCGCCCTTCCCAGTGAGTTTAAAAGCTCAAGATCCGATTGAAGCATTTCAGCAATGGGCCAATAGAGTCCAAACTCGCGCTTTGCATCAACCCGTTTGTCCCAATTGCCACTGTTCCTGCCCCCCCGGAGAACTTAAACGATGGTCTGTTTGCGCTATCTGCGCTGCAAAGCGATGGTAAAGACTGAAATTGGCAGTTATTTTATTGTTATAAATTATTCGCGCTTTTGCTAGCCGCAAAATAATAGCAAAAACAGCAAAACGCCCCTTTCTAATTCGGGTAATATGCACTCACTCCCAATCACTTCGAAAGTGATCCCAGATATTTTTCAAGTTGCGGCTCATCAAATTTGAGAAGATTATTTCTAAATGTATCCGATTCTAACGGAAATATAAAGAAAATATAAAATCAGACTCCGGGATTAGGGGGCTCAAACACCTTTGAACTCAATCGTTTGGCGTACTTCCAGATTAATTGAATGAATTCTGAATTTCCTTCACAATATCGAAGGTGATGACTTATGGAACTCTCTTATGAGAATCGTAAAGTTAGGAATTTCTCATTGTCGGAACTGCCGCTTCTACACTCCCGAAGGGCGGAGAGGTGGGCAGTGTGGCCAACTCAATGTTCATGTTCAAAGTGAATGGAAAGCTTGCTCTTTAGCGATCTCACCCTTTATATCTCCACTCCAAGGAGTTGAGGGGATCGGTCTTTGGGCTAAGGATATGATCACATTACCCAGAGAAGATCTTGAGACGATTGATGGCAACTGCGCGTCAACTTTGAGATAAGGATTTTAATAGATAGCGTTTGATCCCGGGCTCCCAACCAAGAAAACCCTTTTCTTGTAAGCCTTGTAATTCAGTTTTGTAACAAAGTGTTTTTGAATTCATTTTTTTGCTTCTTCTCTAGATAGAACCTGAATTGAGTCTTGATCGGTATTGATTTGAAAAAAATAAATCATCTGGAGTTCCTGAATCCACCTGAGGAGTGGCTAATTATCTGAATAAAATCCTTGAATCTTCATGCAGTTTGAAAAGACGCCTAAACCTTAGCAAGGCGTCTTTTTCTATATCCCTCTAATCAAGGTAACCAAGGATATTGCCGGAAGTTGGGTTGACGTTTTTCCAAGAATGCCTGTTTGCCCTCGCTCCCTTCTTCGGTTAGGTAGTAAAGTAGGGTTGCATTGCCTGCTAATTCTTGAAGTCCTGCCTGCCCATCGCAATCAGCATTAAAGGCTGATTTCAGGCAACGGATGGCAATAGGACTCTTGGCCAAAATCTCCTGCGCCCATTTGACTCCTTCCGACTCCAATTGCTCAACTGGCACAACGCAGTTAACCAACCCCATTTCCAATGCCTGTTGAGCATCATATTGACGGCAAAGGAACCAAATTTCTCGGGCCTTCTTCTGACCGACGATACGAGCCAAATAACTGGCTCCAAATCCGCCATCAAAACTACCGACCTTTGGACCCGTTTGACCAAAAATAGCGTTGTCGGCTGCGATGGTGAGATCACAAATCACATGGAGGACATGTCCTCCCCCGATGGCGTACCCTGCCACCAGCGCAATCACCACCTTGGGCATTGAACGGATCAATCGCTGTAGATCTAGCACATTAAGCCGGGGTACGCCGTCCTCCCCCACATACCCAGCCTTGCCCCGCACGCTTTGATCCCCGCCGGCGCAAAAGGCGTATTTGCCATCGGTATGGGGACCGGCCCCGGTTAACAGGACAACCCCAATGCGGCTATCCTCCCGCGCATTTGAGCAGGCGTCATACAGTTCAAAGACCGTTTTCGGGCGAAAGGCATTCCGCTTGTGAGGACGGTTAATGGTAATTTTGGCAATACCGTCAGTCTTGTGATAGAGGATGTCTTCGTAGGTTTTTACAACTTGCCATTCGACTTGCATAAGTAGTGCGATCGCAAACTTGACGACTATTCAGGAGTACCATTTTGGCGCCTGCCTTGCCTTTAAACGTTAAGATCCGTTTGAGTTGACTTCAAAATGGCGAAGGACTGCAGCAGAATGGATTCCAGCTGCTTTAATTTGCTCAAATTTGGTTATGGCTTACTACTGGTTCAAAGCATTTCACATTATCGGCGTTGTTGTCTGGTTTGCAGGCTTGTTCTATTTGGTTCGCCTTTTCATCTATCATGCAGAAGCCAAAGCAGAACCTGAACCGGCTCAAAGCATTCTGAAAAATCAATATCAGTTGATGGAAAAGCGCTTGCTTAACATCATTACTACACCAGGCATGATCGTCACTGTGGCGATGGCGATTGGTCTATTAACCCAAGAACCGGAAGTATTGCACAACGGTTGGATGCATATCAAGTTGGCTCTGGTTGCTTTGCTCTTGGGATATCACTTCTATTGCATCCGCTTGATGAAAAAGCTTGAGAAGGATGAGTGTCAATGGACTGGACAACAGCTCAGGGGGTTGAATGAGGCGCCAACCCTTCTGTTGGTAGTGATTGTCTTACTGGCCGTATTCAAAAACAGCTTCCCAACCAGTGCCACAACGTGGCTAATCGTGGGACTGGCGGTCACCATGGCTGTGACAATTCAACTCTACGCCAAAAAACGCAAGCGCGATAAAGAGCGGCAAGCAGCGATGAAGACGACAGAAGAGCAAGCTTTGCAGAACTCATAGCGGAGTTGAGCTGAACTACACCCCCAATGGCCTTATACTGACTGCTGCACAGACTGCCTCAAAGCTATTCGCAGAGGTGGAGGCGGTGCTATAACCGCAGGGCTTGTTAGGAAAAGCAGATAATTTTCGGGCTTATCCCGAAAATTCAGGTTGCACATCCGAAATTAAATTATTAAGATTTATGTATGGACGCTTGACTCTGTACACAAGACGTAAAGTTAGCGAGGTTTTAGTCATGACCCAAGAACAACAATCCAAGTTTGGTTTCACCAATTTTGCCGAAAACTGGAATGGCCGTTTGGCGATGCTGGGCTTTGTCATTGGTCTGGCTACTGAATTTTTGACTGGCCAGGGCGTTTTGTCTCAGCTAGGCCTGATGTAATTATCATTCTGGTCCTTCCAGGATATTGATCAATTTGTCATTTGCTTTCTCTACAAGTGTTCTGTTCAAGTCGACTAGAGGCTTGTCGCCTTCAGTTAGCTACTGGCCAGTTCGTAGAGTACTCAGCTAGTCAAGGGTGAGCATTGCTCACCCTTTTTCATTGAGCTGATTGACTTGATATACCTCATTTGCCTCAAACCATATCGCCATCGGTTTGATAGCGGCTGGAATGTCAGCTTCAGGAGGAAACTCCAAAATCGTTTCTCGATAGGCCAGATAGCCAGACTCAGCAAATGATGTTAGCATTCTGACCAAAGCCAACCATACACCCGCTTCATATTCCCAAGCCTGGCCAAAATTGGCTCGATCTGCAATGGAGCGTAACGCCCAAAAATAGTTATTGCGCACCATCGACCCCTTTTTCTTGTAAGGGGGAACATCTTCGGGGTGAATATAGAGGACTTGATTCTCGGTTCTGGCTCTCATTGTTTCTCCTCCTCATTCCTCAACCCATCTCCTCTACTCGTGATACCTTAAAATTTCAACGTTCCGATTCCAGTCTAACGCTATAACCAATACAGATATATTATGGTTGCTGCAGTTTCCCTGCAAAACGTTCATCAGGTCTATAGCAATATTCCGGTGTTCAATGACCTGTCTCTTGGGAAGATATCTTTGTCGAACTAACGGGACGGAACCTTGCCTAGTGAATTGTGGCTATTGCATTGACAGAGAGTGTTTTGACAACTTTAACCCGAGACCGCCTGATCCTGTTTACCCGCTATCCTGAGCCGGGTCGAACCAAGACCCGCTTGATTCCTCATTTGGGCGCTGAGGGAGCAGCCGCCCTACAGCGCCAGATGACGGAATATATGCTGACTCAGGTGCTCGCAACGCCCAGTCAATTCCCGATCTCGTTGGAGGTTCGCTTTGTAGGCGGCGATGTAACCTGTATGAGGGCTTGGTTAGGCGATGAGCTTGCTTATCAGCTTCAGGGGGATGGAGATTTGGGCGATCGCCTCAGCCGCGCCTTCCAGCAAGGATTTCAAGCGGGTATGGAGCGAATTGTAATCATTGGCTCCGACTGCCCAGAGGTAACCTCACAGCAGATGATTCAGGCGTTTAATTATCTCCGGCGGCATGATTTAGTCTTGGGGCCGGCTGTAGATGGCGGCTATTATCTGATCGGGTTGCGGCAGGCCCAACCGGCCTTGTTCAAGAATATTGCTTGGAGTACAGCGGATGTTTGTCAGCAAACGGATGCGATCGCCCAGCAGTTAGGTCTTTCCATCGCCTACCTGGATCGCCTAAGCGATGTAGACCGGCCTGAAGATTTACCCATTTGGGAGGCCGTGTGTTCGACTGACTCTAAACTTCGGGAACCCTATGCTAGGGAGCAAAATCCAACCCCGCAGTAATCATTTCTCAGGGGCTAGAAAACTTACCCATTCAGCGTTCAAGACTTCTAACCCAAGGGGTGGTTTTTCGTCTAACTGTCTATGTTGAAACTATTTCTGACAGTACTTTTTTGATCTATGGTTTTACAAGTGAACCCGAAGAAGTCAACAGAACCTCATAGTTTATCTAACGCAACCGCCGCCGCCCGAGAGGCGTTTGTCCCCACAATGCAGGAGTTGGTTGGGGCTTATCAGGCATTTACTTCCTATTCTGACAGCCATGTTAGACAGCTCGGACTCACCCCATCTCAGTTTGATGTGATTGCCGCATTAGGCGGCACAAATGGCATGAGCATGGGGAAAGTGGCCGCAAAAACACTGGTGACTAAGGGAACTCTAACCGGTATTATTGATCGTTTGGAGCAGAAAAAGCTAGTTCGGCGGGAGGTCCCTGAGGGGAATCGCCGCAGCTTTACCGTAGTGCTTACACCGAAAGGGGAAAACGTTTACAAGGAAGCTTTTCCGGCCCACATCGCCTACCTTAAGCAGCGGTTTGAACGGCTGGAGCCATCTGAACTAGAGTTGTTGCGAGTCCTGCTGCAGAAGCTAAGAGTCGTTTTCTAAACTGGGTTGTATTTAAGACAATCGCCCATGATAGACCTTCGTGGCATACTCAAATCTGACCTTGCCGTTGGATTTATATTGCTCGAAAATTTCCCTAAGGGCGTCCATCATCGGCAGATACTCAGCTTGATCTTCGTTAGGCGCATAGGAACACGATAATAATCGTCCTTTCAGACCGTCGAAGTCGAATGCCTGAAAATTGTCGAATGAAGCCACCTGAAAATGCCCTGGCTGGTAGAATTCACCGATGGCGTCTTCGCCAACATTCATGTGATTGACAACCTCATATTCCTTGGCGTAAGTCTTGAGCATCTGCTCATAAGCTTGCAGAAATGGGGTTGAGTCGATTTCCCTTTGATTCCAAACCAGCACAATCCATCCGGCTGGATGAAGAATTCGAGCAAATTCAGACCTGGTTTGAGCTGGCTCAAACCAATGAAAAGCCTGCCCCGCTATGATAAAGTCCACCGAATCGGTCGAGAGCGATGTGTTTTCCGCCTGACCAGCAATACTTTTGAAAGTAGGATAGCCCTCAAGCAGTCGTTCAGCCGCCTCTCGCATCTCGGTGTTGGGCTCGACACCATAGACTGAATTCCCGTTATCTAGAAATAATTGGGTCAAAATTCCTGTTCCAGAGCCCACATCCGCGATAACTGATGTGGGCTTTAGCCCACAGGTCTCTGCCAGAAATGGCATGATCTCGGATGGATAGCTAGGGCGATACATAATGTAGTTATCCACCCGATCTGAGAATCTCTCTGTGTTTTTCCTATTGGCGTCCATAAGCAAGATAAGGTGACTAGAAGAAAGAAGGTCAGCTCGATTGTAGCGGACAGCAAACTATCTTCAGCCAGATTTAAGCTCTTGGACACTTTTAGTTAGGCGAATAGGCGCTCCAAGGAGATAGCTGGAACATTCTTATAAATCCAGCTAGGGTCATTAAAAGCCTCTTTAAAATCATAAGCTCCTCAGTTTTTCCGAGGAGCCTTCTGAATGTTCGCTAAATGTTTTTAGCTCTATTGAATAACGAATCAGTCAAATTTTAATCTTTAGGGAACAAAACTGTTGCACAAACGATTTTAGAACTGATTGCCAGACAAAACAAGAGTTTCAGAAGGCCCTCTCCTCAAACTCTTGAATTGTCGAGTTAAGCCACTGTCCACCTCCCTTTTGAGTCGCCATCCACCTCCACAACCGCCTGCTGGAGGTATTCGATCCAGATGTTGTGAATTGGCATTTTCCACTGAACTAACCTGCTTGCTTATATGGATGCGTAACAACTGCTGAAACACTTCTTTAGACTGAAAAAAACAACAGAAGTCAGCTGTATAAACGCTGAATTCTTTCATTTTGGATTTCTCCATTGACGAACGACTAAACTCAAGATAAATGATATAAACATGGCAAATTGAAAGTATGTGACAGTTACTACTTTGCCTGCTAATACCCATTGATCAACACTCTAAAAAATAACTATAGAGGTTGATTCAAAGGTCAAAAATATAACTTCCTCCTGAATTCACTGAACTCACTAATAAGCTTTTCAAGCATTTTTATCCCCATCCGGAACCTTTCAAAATGTAATAAATTATACTTTTTCAAAACTTCTTTTAACTGCTGGTTCGAGGATTGTTCTCCGCTTTTGTGAAGCAGATTCCTAGTCAGACAAAAACCGGTTCATAGGATACAGGGCAATACTGTTCGGATTAGCCCGATTATTGTTGGAGATCCCCCCAACCCCCCTTTCTTAAGCTGTCCATTAATCGCATCTTTCTTAAGATATTAGGAGTTGACAATGGGGGTAGAGTTGGAGGTGGCTAATCGCCATGTTTCGGCAATGTCATGTAAACGTCGTAGCCCTTGCCAAATCGTTTTCACGCCTGGTTCTCCATCTCGTTTGCGACCCATAAATCCACCTAGTCGAGCAATCCAACGCATACAAGTGTGTAAATTGGGCGGATTTGAAGCGGGAAAGGTTGTCTGGTGAATAGTGCAGTAGAGGGCCTGCCATTCATAGGTTTGGAAAACCTCATCGGCTGGTCGCTCAGGATTATAACGCGCCTCATAGGTGAGCCATAGTAAACGGCAAGCCACAATTGAATAAGTGGCTAACGCTCGGTGAATGCGATCTGCGGTTTCCAGTTGTAACTGTTCCAGGCGACATCCACTTTTGAGCACAAAATGATACCGCTCAATCAACCACCGGAAACTATACCATTGGATATATTGGCAAGCTTGCTCAAAATTTGCGATGGCCAGCGTCGTTAACAATAACCACCGCACGGGGGACTCATCGGTAGGTGGATTTTCCTCTTCGGCCAAAATCGCTTGGAGGCGAATCGGCTTAAGTTGGTGACGATTGAGATGCTCTTGAGGAGGTTGAATGAGGAAGCTAGCGAAGCGGATCGTCAAGGTGACCTCCCGTGCAGCCCGTTTTGGTGTGCGTGGCAGTTCAAAACTCAGTTCTCCCTTGGGCGCAACTTGTTCGATAGGTTGGTGTAAGCATTTCACCTCTGGGTCAGCGGCGTCTTGCTTGACCGAGTGGTTATGGTAGGCGCGAATTAACAGCTCTG
The DNA here is from genome assembly GCA_022360135.1 of Pseudanabaenales cyanobacterium. Classification (GTDB taxonomy): domain Bacteria; phylum Cyanobacteriota; class Cyanobacteriia; order Phormidesmidales; family Phormidesmidaceae; genus JAKSDM01. The sequence goes on from JAKSDM010000605.1 coordinate 9,084, forward strand.
AATTGGACTGACGTTGGTGGGCGAAGAGCTCATAAATATCGCCTTCTTGGTCTGTGATATTGACAACGACCACGGACGGGTCGACCCAGGTTTGAACTGCCTCAAGGCCTTCTATCCAGCGGTAACTTTCCTTCTCTTCAATCGGTTTGCGCCCTCGTTGATGTTTTTTACCCAATTCCGCCAAATCTCTAGCCCAAACCTGCTGATGCAGGAGACCCAAAGGTGTTCCCTGAACACTGCAACAGAGGATGGAGTGAACCTTCAGACCTCGCGCCCGCGGACTATCTAAGTAGCCAAGGCCTTGTTTCTGGGGATGATGGGTGAAATTCAACTCAGTGGTATCTTGAAGGGCGAGGACCACTGAGTGTTCTTTGATTCTCTCTAGCGTACTATCCCGAGGCGCTGCTAAAATCTCATCTGGTTTCACGTGGGGGGATCGCCAAAAATCATAGGCGGCTTGGACTGCCGCTCTGTCTCGGCTAGCTTGGGGCACACTGGCTGCGGGCTGAGCCGCTAAATCTTCCACGATTTGGATTAACCGTTTATTGCGCCGGGCATCCCCCAAGTCAGCGAAGCGGAGTTCTTCTACAGCCCATGTCACCATATCACCCTGCCCTCTATGCTTATTGACCATCACGATTGTTTGATAGCTCTAAAGAATAATCCTTAACTACTCGTGCATATTTCTGCCCTGTCTCACAAATTACATTCCTTAAAAATCCTATAATTCTCTTGGAGAAGAGCTTTCAGGATTGTTAAGAAAGATGCGATTAATGGATAGATTGAAAAGGGGGATTAAGGGGGATCCTTAACCGAAC
>JAKSDM010000767.1 GCA_022360135.1 Pseudanabaenales cyanobacterium
AGTGAGACTTTCCCGATCGGTTTCTGATGGGTCCTTTGGCTCCGCCGCCTCTGTCACTGAGTTTAAGGTTGCAATGACCTTAAAAGGTGACTTCCAAGTCGGTGATATCGTCCAGGTTGGACAGAGCGCCGCCATTCTCAGGGGAACAGACTTTGGACCTCGTGGGACTGGGGATGAACTAAGCCTGATAGTCTTTGCCCCAGAGAACTACCGTCCTGTCAAAAAAGGAGCAAACTATATTCTTTTCCTGAACCAAGGGCTTGCTTACGGTTCCGCTCTATATTTCCCGGCCGCCCATACAGCAGGTCGCGTTAATATTGATGGCACAGATGAACTTACCATTGAAATGCCTGTACAGCAGCGAATCCGAGAGCATGCTATCAAGCTGTACCAGGCGGCCATGAAGTCGCCGAATAAAAATCCGTTGGTTCAAATTGTTCAGCAATCTGATCGAGATTTTGGGGAGACTCCAGTGACTATCGGAGCAGTTGAGAGAGACCCCACTTTTAGAGATATTCCCGATGTAGAGGTTAAGCCAATTCGTGAGACTGTTGAGATACTGCCGCCTGCCATAGAACGATTGAAGGCCAGGTAAATACGACTAACCAAACAGTAGTCTACAATGCCCCCGCCGCTGTTCGATCTAAAATCCCCTCAGATAGATGAGTGGTGATGTTCATAGCGGTCAGAACGGGAGCGCTTTGAGCACCGTTGGGATAGTCGATGACGCTGACGGCGCCGTTGCCTTGTTTGAAACACCAGAAATGTTCTGGACCTAAGCCTGTGACATAGCAAAGAATGGCTTTATTGATGGCGTCGTGGGCAGCGACCAATATGGTTTGGGGGGTTTCAAATCCGCTATTGGCGGCGACGATCTCCTCCCAAGCTGCGATCGCCCGGTCCCAAACCTGTTGCAAATTCTCACCCCCCGGCATCTGCACCGTCTCGGGCGCCTGCTGCCATTGCTGCAACAGGCCAGGATAATCCTGTTCGATCTCGGCTGCAAATTTGCCTTCCCATTCACCATGGCTAATTTCCTGCAGATTGCTTTCCAGGGTTAGCGGCGCCGCTGGGTGGTGTTGCAAAATCATTTCTGCCGTTTCCTTCGGCCTCAGCAGCGGGCTACTCACTGCCGCGTCGATCGGCGCTGTTTTGAGCAATGCGGCGGCTTTCGCCCCCTGAACTCGGCCATTTTCATTCAAGGGGACGTCAATCTGTCCCTGAAAGCGCTGCTGCCGATTCCACTCGGTTTCTCCATGGCGCACCAGCAGCAGCCGAGGTCCCTTATAAGCCTTTCGCATGGGGGGAACCGGCTCCCCCATATGATCCGTCAGATTGATCGATTCGATTTGGGCTGGCTCCTCCCATCCATTGGCGAAGTTGAGGACGCTGATGGCGCAGTTTGACTGTTGGAGGCTGGTAAATTTCTCGGGTCCCAGGCCAATGGCGGTGCTGAGCAGCGCCCGATTAATAGCGCTGTGGGCTACGACTAAAATCGTTTGGCCGACATGGGCGGAGAGGAGGGTTCGCCAAAAGTCCTGAGCTTGTTGGTAGAGCGATCGCACAGGGAAAAACGCCTCGAACCCCTCCCCCTTTGGCAACTGCATACAAAAGTCCTGGGGCCGGTTACGCCAATCGTCGTATGCTTGCGGAAAATTAGCCTTGGCCTCCTCGAACGTAATTCCTTCCCAAAGCGGCAGATTAATTTCCTTCAAGCGATCGGTAAATTGTGGGGTAGGAATATCGGCAGAGGTAGTTTTGAGAGCGTCAACAATCAACTCAGTCGTTTCACTGGCCCGTTGCAGCGGACTGGAGTAGATCGCGTCGAAGGTCATTCCAGCCAGGGCTGAACTAACCTTCAGCGCCTGATCTCGGCCTGCTTGCGTTAGCATGGACTCGTCACAACGGCCTTGAATGACGCCTTGCAGATTGAAGCTGCTTTGGCCGTGACGGACAAGAATAATGCGCGTTTTCAGGGGTCTCTCCTCTTTTCATACACTCAGCCAGAGTTAATCTTAACCTGAGGCGACCATTCCAGTTTGGTCTCTGGATCACACCCTAAATCAGTGAGTACTGATGATTCAGTGTCATAATTGGGTATCAACAAAAGCTGGGATAGAGTAATTGAGTTGGCTTTCAACCGTCGGCTGTCAGCCAAAAGCGACAGTCAAGCCAGGATATGGGGCGCCGGGCGCCGGGTGTAGTCCATGCCGATGAAACCGGCTATAAATCTTGATCACTGGTCGCCAAGCGCTGATTGTCGATTACTGATTGCTGACCGTTTGAGGCTGGAAAACTGAGACACAGAGGACATGACCGTCAAACGCATCATACTTGGATTTCTTACCCTTCTCGTTAGCCTCATTATTGGTCAATCTCTGATCAGTAGCTGGAATGAACCTCAGGTCACTAGCCGTTTGCAACTTTATCAAACGGATTTGCTCCTACAGGCCACTGCATGGCGAGGAGAGGGGTTCTCTGAAGCCCAAGTGAAGCAGGTCCGCAGTGCTCTGTTGGGGGATGACCCAGTGGCGAGCGCCTTAAAGGAGTATGAGGAGGTTCGCAAGGAGGCTGAGACAAATTTGACCCGATCGCAAGATCGATTAACCCAGCTGTTGCCCGAAGCGGTAGCAATCAGTGATGGCAAAGCAATTGATCCGTTAACGCGTAAATTGCAGGTGACTGTTCAGCAGCAGGCTCAACTGATTGAACAATTGGATTTGCGCTTGGGAATTTTGCAGGCTGAGCAGAAGGAGATCCCCAAAGCACTGGAGACCTGGAAGGATTTGGCCAAGATTCAGGGTAACGTCGGTGAGATTGCCCAAACGGCGAAGGTTTTGATCGGCCTTTGGAACACCCCGCCGACGGTGGGGCCGGAAGCAAAAAATCAGATTCAGCAAAACCTAACCGGCTGGTTTCGCTACCGCGCCTTAGCTCAGCTTTACCAGCGCCAGCAGCAAGAACCAGCCCTGACCAGCCTGGAAGCTGAAGAACAAGGGATCGCGGAGGAAATGTTCTTGAGGCTATTATTCGTTGGTTTCGTGCCGACCTTAGGGTGCGTCATCGGGATTGGGCTGATTGGATTTTTGCTCATCCAAAGGTTTAGCCGAGGTCAGCAATCTCTATTGATGCAAAATGCCGATGCGGGCTGGGACACTCCTTGGACGGGAGAAATCATCTGGCAGGTTCTGGTGGTGGGGTTCTTCTTCATTGGCCAAATTGTCTTGCCGCTATTGCTGAGTTCTTTTGGGGTTGGCTTTTCCAGCTTCAGCAGTCGAGGACGGGCTCTGTATGCCCTGATTTATTACCTTCTGATGGCGTCGGGCGGCATTCTGGTGCTCTATTGGTCGATCCGGTCTTTTCGTCCTCTGCCATCGGGGTGGTTTCGGTTTAAGCGACGGGGCAACTGGGTCTGGTGGGGGTTGGGGGGCTACCTGGCAGCCCTGCCGCTAATGCTTGGGATCTCTTTCCTGAATCAACAGTTTTGGCAGGGACAAGGCGGCAGTAACCCTCTGCTGCAGACGGTTCTAGAGGAAAACGACAAAATTGCTTTTACCATCTTTTTCCTGACAGCAGCGATCGCGGCGCCCTTGTTTGAAGAAGTCTTATTCCGGGGATTTCTGCTTCCCTCCCTGACACGCTATGTTCCCGTTTGGGGGGCCATCGCCGCTAGCAGCTTAATCTTCGCCACGGCGCATCTAAGTCTTTCTGAAGTTTTACCCCTAACCGTCTTGGGGGCAGTGCTGGGATTGGTCTATACGCGATCGCGCAATCTTTTGGCCCCAATGCTGCTCCATAGCGCCTGGAACAGCGTTACCATGGTTGGCCTATTTCTTTTAGGCGGCGGCTCCAATTAACCCAATGCCGTTATTAGGCCAACATTTTTAGCAGACTTCAACGATAATCTAGATTTAGAGACGTTGCCTGTAATGTCTCTACCAGTCAATCAGCGGAGTGATCCGAACAGCAGTGCAGCGAAGAATCGAAGAGATAACTTGGTTTATCTAAGAATAATGTCCGAGCCGAAATAAAATCTGCAGTAAATCTGAGTAAAATCCTAAACATCAGCTGACATGCGGCCATTTCGAGTTAATTTCGCTTACGCTCGAAGGAGGAGTCCCAATTGTGTAATGCCGATATGTCGTCCTTAGCAACCCAGTTACAGCAATCAGAACCTCCAGTAGTAGGCATGAACGATGCGGTGGCCTATGAAACCATTGTCCTAGATGTCGGCGGCATGAAGTGCGCTGGCTGCGTTAAAGCGGTGGAAAAGCAGCTGCTCAATTGTGACGGTGTGATCGCAGCCACGGTTAACTTAGCGACTGAGGTTGCGGCAGTGGCGTGTCAAATCGGTGAGGCCAATCCTCAAAGCCTGTCTGATAAGCTAACAGAGGGCGGGTTCCCAACTCAGCCTAGGCTGTTGCCGGAAACCGTAGCTGAAACCGGACAGACAACTGAGTCGAGTTGGGCTGAACGCAAACGGCAAGAGAGTCGCCAGCAGGTGTGGCGAGTTGCGATCGCAACGGTCCTCCTGATCCTTTCCGCCATCGGACACCTGAATCATTTTGGCTGGTTGACAGTGCCCATTCTCAGCGACATTCGCTTCCATTGGGGGCTGGCGACCCTCGCCCTCCTCGGTCCCGGCCGGGAGATGCTGCGAGA
>JAKSDM010001671.1 GCA_022360135.1 Pseudanabaenales cyanobacterium
TACAACCAGGCAGAAAAAGTCATATTTGCCTGCGAAAAAGCCATTGCGCTAAATCCCCAAAATGGCGATATCATCGACAGTCGTGGCTTAGCTCGCGCCCTCACTGGCGACACCCAAGGGGCCATTGCCGACTTCAAAGTCTTTGTCGCATGGACCTCTGAAGAAGACTCTAAAGCTCAGCGCCAAGCCTGGATTGAGGCCCTGGAACAGGGCGAAAACCCCTTCACCCCAGAGGTGCTAGAGTCGTTGCCATATTGGTAGCCCTTTGCCGCTAAATAGCGTTTGTCGCCAGATCCCAGCTTCTCCCAGCCGCCAAATAGCCTTTGCCACTAGTTCCCAGTTACGTAGGGCTACCGTGTACACAGATCTCGACCCCGATTGCGAATCCACGGATGGGCAACATCATCACAGATTACTCTATGCAAATAGCAGAAGATTCACATTGCCCACCATTTCGGTAAGATTGGTGGGCATCCGCAACTTAATTATTCAGTAGGAAAGTTGGTCTTAAGGGTTGATGCCCACCCCACTACTCTCCCTTTCTCAGAAATCCCCTTAATACGCATCTTGCAGTTCATAGAAATCGGGTGAGATGTAGTCCTTGCGGAGGGGCCAACCGACCCAGTCTTCGGGCATCAGCAATCGTTTCAGATTGGGATGTCCCTCATAGACAATGCCATACATATCATAGCTTTCCCGTTCCTGCCAATCGGCTGACTTCCAAATCCAATAAACGGAGGGAATGGAAGGGTTATCTCTGGGTAGGAAGACTTTTAAGCGGACCTCTTCCGGTTTATCCGCATCGTCGCTGACCTTAATCAGGTGATAAAAACTCACCAGCGGTCCCCCAGGGCCTGTGTCATAGGCGCCTTGGCATTGTAAATAATTGAAGCCATAGGCGTAGAGAGCTGTACTAAAGGGAATTAGAAACTCAGGCTCTACCTTGAGGACTTCAACGCCTAAGTGATCAGGTTCAAGAACTTCGTGGACAAACCCGTTTTCCGTTAACCAGAGGGAGACCTTTCCGGCCTGAACGATCGCCCCCTCAGACGCGTCAGATTCAGTCCCAGCAGGGGGTGATTTAATTTCTTCTTCAGGCATTGTCTACGGTCTCCTTTTGCTGGGCTTCTGTTAGGACAGGAGGGACCGGCATTCCCATTGATTCCATCAGTTCCTTAGGAGGCGCTTGACGGGTTGCAGACCGAATATATTGCCCAGTCAGAATAGGCGGAACCACCTTCATCGTGTGGGTGGTGGCGTAGTAACGATGACTCTGTTGAGTATACCCACGCTCCTGAATAGACTCATTTGAGATTTTCTTGCGCAGCTTGATGATCGCATCAAAGATGGCTTCAGGGCGAGGGGGACAGCCAGGGATATAAACATCCACTGGTATCAGCTTATCCACACCTCTGACCGCCGAGGGAGAGTCGCTGCTAAACATACCGCCGGTAATCGTGCAAGCCCCCATCGCAATCACGTACTTCGGGTCAGGCATTTGCTCATAAAGACGGACCAGAGCAGGCGCCATTTTCATGGTGATGGTGCCGGCCGTAATAATTAGATCCGCTTGCCGAGGACTCGAACGAGGAGCCAGCCCGAAACGGTCGAAGTCAAAGCGAGAACCCAGTAGCGCCGCAAATTCGATAAAACAGCAGGCTGTGCCATATAGCAGTGGAAACAGGCTAGAAAGCCGAGTCCAGTTGTAAAGGTCGTCAACCGTGGTGAGGATGACATTTTCAGATAAGTCCTGTGTCACCTTAGGAGGTTCAACTGGGCTCATAATGCGTTCATTCCGCCCAATCACAGGACTGCTTGGAGATGCGGTACCAGGATTCATGACCATTCCAATGCTCCTTTTCGCCAAGCGTAAACTAAACCGATAACCAGAATCGCGATAAAGATTAGGGCCTCAACAAAAGCCAAAAGCCCAAGTCTGTGAAATGCAACTGCCCAGGGATAGAGGAAAACGGTTTCAACATCAAAAATTACAAACACCAGCGCAAACATATAGTAGCGAATATTAAATTGAATCCATGCTCCTCCAATGGGTTCCATGCCGGATTCATAGGTAGTCCGCCTTGCTGGACCTCGACCTGCAGGCCGCAATAGCTTGGAAGCAGTCAGAGCTAAAGCTGGGACCAGGCTACAGATGATTAAGAAGCCCAGGAAATATTCGTAGCCGCTAAGAACAAACACAGGTGCAATTACCGCCAGAAAATCACTAAGTAATGTTACTCTCTACTTGACTATTCTAGTTTGATTTCTTTCGATTTAGGGGCGCTGGATCAGCTATTTGTCAGATGATTCGTCCCCACTTGAGAATCAGGAGGCTAGAAGCTAGATGTCTATAAGCTAAGACTATATGAGTTAAGACGAGGGGATCTTGTTCCCCATCTTCTTAAGAAGGTAGCGCATTCAAGCGACGGACACTGACCCACGGGAATTGAGGAATAAAATTTAGAGCTTTTGAGGATAATGCTTAACCAGAAGAAAAACCACAATATGTCATAATCTTTAACAGAGATTTTCATTCTAAGATTCTTTTAAGATTTTCTTGGCTTTAGCCCTGGATATTTTGAAGTCCATAATCTGGAATGCAGTTAGCAGGCAAGAGACGCAGTTAATCGGTAAGAGACTATGAGCACTGAGCCTGAAACTACCCCAAGCTCTGAGGCTGAGAGCGCCGTTCCACTTGAGGTTTCTAAGCCGACAACGCCAGAGGAAATGGATCGCTATGAGTGTCGTTCTTGTGGGTACGCCTATGAA
>JAKSDM010000596.1 GCA_022360135.1 Pseudanabaenales cyanobacterium
GCACAATATTCGGTTGATCAGACGGACCAACAATCTCTTTCACCAACTGGCCTTGTCTATTCCATAGCCGAACGGCGCCATCCTGCCCGCTAGTTGCGAGCAACTGACTATCCGGGCTGAAGCGAATGTTGATAATCAAACCTGGATGACCTAGCCACTGAATGAATTGGTGTTCTGATATATTCCACAGACGAATCACTCCCTTAGCATCGCTGGCGGCTAGATACTCGCCATTCGGACTGATGCGGCTAGTTCCTTGAACAACAAAGCGATCGCGTTCGCGCACAGCATAGATGATCTTGTGCATAGAGCCAATCACTTGGTTACGCAATTCGGGCTGAGGCCAGACGGCCTGCAGCCACGATCGCCGCAGGGTTTTTCCGGCGCGCAAGCTTTCTTTCAGGGCGTCTAGCTCTTGGCCCAAGGCGAAATTAGCTTCTGAAGAGGCTCTCAAAGCTTGAATTTTCTCGATTTCGGCAGCTCTCAGTTGAATCCCTGAAAATAGGGTTAATCCGGCCAGGGTGAGCCCAGTCGCCATGGCCGCGATCGCGATTTTCTGAATCCGCCGTAGTTCTCGGAAGCGATGTTCCTCTTGATCGCGCAAGAGGCGATTGCGCAGCTCCCTGCCGGCCTCAATAAAGGCTTTTTGCTGGGTCGTGACAGGGGGGTGTTTCCGTTGTTGCTCAGCTTCTTGCAGCCAGCTTTCCGCCAGGGTCAACTCACTTCCTCGCAACAGCAAGTCTTCACTATGATCATGCTTTTGCCACTCCATCGCTCGCTGCACCCATTTGTTGTGACCTCTTACATACTCCCGATCCACATCCAGGGCTCTTACCAGTTCACTAAAATTGGCGTAGAAATCCCCCTGACGCCTTCTAAAATCAATCCATTGCACTTTGGCGAGTTCCAAGGGCCACTCAGCTAAGTCTACTGGCCGATGGAGAATGGTCACCAAGCGCTTGTTAAGCGCCTGGGAGAAGATGAATTCGTCGGTACAATAAGATGAGTTGACAGCATCGGGAGAGAGGATAAACAAGACATTGTCAGAAACTTCAATGCCTCGGTAAGTTTCCTGCAAAAAATTTGTTCCGGCAGCGATATTCTCTTGGTCAAACCAAGTAGTCTTACCTTGTAGTTGAAGCGCTTCATTGATCTGCCGAGCAAAATCAGCATCAACGCTGGAATAACAAATAAAGACATCAATGGAAGACTCTGGGGGTTGGTTTAGACTCGCAGCAATAAACTTCTCCTGTCCCTCGATCGGAGGATGGTCTGATCGAGATCGAGCTACTTTGAGCCAAGCTTGAGCCTGCTCCAGGCTGTATCCCCGTAGCAGAATGCTGGGATTGTGGCCTTGTTCGCGCCATTTAAGCGACTTCACTAATAGGATTTTATGCTGCTCATAATAAGGAGCGTCCTGCTTTAATTGCTGGAGAAGTTTATCGATTCCGGCGCGATAGGTTGTTTTATCTTCATATTGGCTGAATTCAATCAACGGGATTGTCTGTAACTTCGATAGTATCGGGTTCGCCTCAGACCCTTCCAACTTCGAAAAAATTTGATCCAACCCGCTTCTAGACCGCTTAGATAGGGTGTATTTAATGTCAATCGACTCAATTTGCAACGGGATGATGCGCTTGTTATGGATAAACGCATGGTCTAACGCTTGCTGGCAAGATTTTGAATCCAGTGATTTGTGCGACAGTAAGTAGACAAAAGTATCCGCCCCTTCAATTCCCTTTTTGATTTCCTCCTTAGAGGCTTCCCCAGTCTGCACATCAGTCTTGCTGGTCCAAACGGTAAAGCTCTCTCGCATTAGCGTTTTGCGGATCCTCTCGGCGATCACGTCGTCAGCCTCTGTATAGGAGAGAAACACCTGTGTCATCAGGTTGTTTGCATTCTTGACGCTCTCAATGATGAACTCGCAGTGAAGGTCTGTAGGAACACAGGGAGGTTGTTCATGCTTGAAGAAAATTTTTAACCATTGCTCCGCTTTGACACGCGTCTGGCCAGTCAGCAGGTAGCGGGACTGCTTTTGATTTCTCTCCCAGTCCAGGGCTCTGGCTAATAAGTAAGTGTGTTGATAGACATACGTTTTATGCCGGTCAAAGATCTCTAACAATCCGGCAATAAACTTTTCGAAGTCATCAACGCCTTCCCGACAATAGGCCCAGTTAATCTTGCAAATTTCTGCATGCATATTGGGGAAGCTGGAATGCTTGCCTTGGGCTTTATAGATTGCCCAGTGATCTAGGCTGCCTCCGGGATTTCTGGCTTTCCAAGTTTGGTAATCAATCGCCTCCACATGCATCACAGGAATAATGCGCTTGTTGTACTTAACAGCCAGCTCTATTTCCTTGATACAGTAGGCCGAATTGACCGCATGAGGCGAGATAATAAACAGAAAGTTGTGGGCTTTTTCGATACCA
>JAKSDM010000648.1 GCA_022360135.1 Pseudanabaenales cyanobacterium
TCAGTCAATTTTGAGGAACTTGTAAAGTTGATGGTAGAAGCTGATTTGAAGGCGATTGGCATCGACTATGGCGCTAACAACGGGGGTTCTCCAATAGCGGATATAGCTACTATTCGAAGAGACGCCAGTGGTCTACTCACTTAGGAGAACAGCCGTTTTAACGCCTGTGGCGGGGTCTATCTTTAAGCCTGTCTTAATTGGCCCGAGTACAGGACGGTAAATAGAGCTGTACTGATTGACTTAACAGAGAAAGTACAGCGCTATTTATCCCTGATCCAATGGCTTTTCCGACGGCGACGGCCTATCGGAAATAGGCATAGTAATCGATTGATTGTCAGAGTATTACATTGCTTTATCGTCAACGAGAGTAGCTTGGATATATGGAAATGTTAGATCTCAAAGATAAGCACATTCTGGTTACTGGCGGCGCAGGGTTTCTGGGTAAGCAGGTGGTAGCGCAGCTATGCAAAGCTGGCGCCGATCCCCAAAAGATTACAACGCCACGATCGCGTAACTGCGACTTACGCAATTGGACTGATTGCCAGCAGGCTGCCAGCCATCAAGATGTGGTTATTCATCTAGCCGCCCATGTGGGAGGGATTGGGCTGAATCGCCAGAAACCGGCTGAATTATTCTATGACAATCTGATGATGGGGGCTCAGCTGATTCATGCGGCCTATGCCGCAGGCGTGCAGAAATTTGTCTGCGTCGGCACAATTTGCGCCTATCCCAAATTCACCCCGGTTCCCTTCAAGGAAGATAATCTCTGGCAGGGGTATCCAGAGGAAACCAACGCCCCTTACGGCATCGCCAAAAAGGCTTTGCTAGTTCAGCTTCAGGCTTATCGACAACAGTACGGATTTGATGGCGTCTATCTATTGCCGGTTAATTTGTATGGTCCTGAGGATAACTTTGACCCTAGCAGTTCTCATGTGATTCCAGCCCTAATTCGTAAAATATACGAAGCCAAACAAACGGGAAAGAAGCAACTCCAGGTGTGGGGCGATGGCAGTCCAACCCGAGAATTCCTCTATTCTGAGGATGCTGCTAGGGGCATCGTAATGGCGACTCAGCGTTATAGCGCTCCTGATCCCGTCAATTTAGGCGCTCACTACGAAATCTCAATTCGAGATCTGGTTGGCCTGATCTGTGAGTTGATGGAATTCGAAGGGGAAATTATTTGGCAAACAGATATGCCCAATGGTCAACCTCGGCGTTGCCTGGATACCCAACGGGCTAAACAAGCATTTGGATTCTCGGCCCAAATGGAATTTAAACAGGGTCTAAAGAACACGATTGACTGGTATCGTTGTCATGCCGCTCCAGTTGCGGTTTAAGCGATGATTCTTCAGCCATTTTCCGGTTACTCATTTTACTATGATGAATAGGGGCGTCAATCGGGACAGATTGTATCCCTGACGGGTCTCTGTGAGGCTGAAACAATCGGTCTTTGTGGTTTGAGTTAACTCCGGTATTAGTAGACAATATGGCAGAAGAGAAAGAATCTAAATCCAACCCAGCTGATCCCCAGGCTCAGTCATCGGCCCCTAAGGGGGATAAATCACCTGCTGGCGCTGCGAAGGCGGCGGCTAAACCTAAAAAGGAAAAACCGCCTGCGATTGAAAAGAAGCCTTTCACTGAGTTTATGCAGCAGCACTATCTGCCTAGCTTAGAGAAAGCGCTAAAGAGTAAAGGCATTGATGATATGCA
>JAKSDM010001094.1 GCA_022360135.1 Pseudanabaenales cyanobacterium
TGGAGGATTTATTCTGGGAAATGGTGAGTGTCCCGCAGTTGGCGTCGAATCGCAATTTCTCGCTGGAAGTGTTGATGATCAGGGAAGAAGAGGCGAGGCGGTACGAGGGGAAGTGGAAATGGCGCAGGAGAGGATGGGGCGTTGAAGAGCGTCGGTTGCTCGAAGTCGTTGACCAGAGGGTGTTTGAGGGGCCTACAGATTGGCTAGCGTTGCTTCCGGAGGGACTGGAGTCATTGACTGCGAGAGATCTGGCGGAAGCGATAGAGATTAGGAGTGAGTTGGCGCAAAAGATGGCGCATTCGCTACGAAAAGCTAGATTAATCAATTTGATCGGCAAGCGGGGGCGGGCCAATCTATATAGCGTTGTTGAATAAAGAAAGCGCTCTAACCACGTTGAGAAATTGCAGCAATGCCGGATGAGCGGCGTCTGAACGCCACGCGATCGCAGATTCCAGGACGGGTGTTTTCTCTAGCAAAGGTCTAACAATAACGCCTTGCTGGCGGATATGTTGAGCCGAGGCGTGAATGAGCGATACGCCAAGCCCCGCCGCCACCAGTCCCAGAATGGTTTGTTGGGGAAAGGCTTCCTGAATCACCGTCGGGCTGAAGCCAGCTTGTTGGCAAAAGCTGATAATCGAGTCGTACCAAACTGGACCGACTTGCCGAGGAAACAGAACGAATGGCTCGTTGGCCAGGATTTTCACCGAGATCGGGGCCGGGGCCTCCTGAGCTAAAGGATGGATATCAGGGATAACGGCGATCAGCGGTTCATGGTAAATGACTTCCTGTATCAGCAATGGGGCGTCAATGGGAGGATGGAGCAAACCGACCTGGATCTCTTCCGCTAGTAGGGCTTTGACCTGCTGATTGGTTTGTAGACGGTGCGGCGTCAGGTGAATGTCAGGAAATTTTTTCTTTGAACTGGCGCACGATAGTGGGTAAAACACTATCCAGTCAAACTCGCATCCCCCCCAGCGCCCGTATTCCCACCGCCTACCGAGAAGAAAGTTTCAATCTGACTCAGGGACAGCGGTATTGGGAGGCAGGAGAAATTTATACCCCCACGCTTGTGATTCGGGGAGAGCTGGATTTTTGGTCACGCCCAGAAGATGTGTCAGCGCTGGCGACAGAACTGGTCAATGCCCCAGCCGTCAGAACTCTTACCATCCCAGAGGCCACCCACTATCTGTTTAACGACCGTCCAGAGCGGGGACGAACGCGCTTTATTCAATCCGTACTGGCATTTTTAATGGTTGAA
>JAKSDM010001352.1 GCA_022360135.1 Pseudanabaenales cyanobacterium
ACCCGGCAGGGTTAAATGCCAAGGCATATCTTGGCGAGCAAAGCTGTATGAACCCAATTGCCAAACTACGTTACTTGCGGGTCAGCCTGTGATTGTCATTGGGCGAGAAAATCTCACATTTATCGTCACTCCATGGCATTGTCCGCTTCAGGAGCAAGACGCAAATGACTCGTACGCTTGGCCAGCTCAGTTAGACTTCAATAGGGTTTGGTTAAACCTGTTTGGGGATTTTAACGATATATAGAGACTTTGCACGCCAAGTAAGACTAATTGATAGCGATTCTCGCTTGTGTGGCATACATCTCAGTCAAGGTGAGGGGTAGGGCGTAGAGCTTAGGGTGTAGTCAAAGTCGCAGCCTTGAAAAGGCGTCACTCCATGATTAATGGTGAAAAGGCACTACCGCTAACGGTAAGAGGGTTGTCAATAATCTCATCCAAGGCATGAGAGCAGGGCTAGCAGTGTAATAAGATTCATCCAAGAGGGCGTCGATGCGTTGTTCTAGGCGGCTGCTCGGGGCAGCGCAACTGAAGCCGGCGCAGATCTCCTCGGAGGTTAACAACGGCGTTTTCACTACTTGAATCAGGGATTCGGCCAGAATCAGTTTGTCTACCTGTTGCGCCGCCCATTGATCAGCTCGGATCTCTCGTAGCAACAGCAGTTCCTGCCACAATGCTTCTGTCTGGGGTAACCAGAAAGTTAGCCTTCGCAACCAGCCTAGCCAGAAAAACCAAAATGTATCGTGGTAGTGACGGTGGCCTTGTTCATGGGTCAATACCGCTTCTAGGTGCGATTCATCAAGATAGTCAAGCATCCCCTGACTAATGACTAGCTCAGGGCGCCAAAACCCAACTTGGGCGCTGAAGACGACGGGTGTGTCAAGCAGGCGACCAGAGTGATCTGCGATCGCCAGCTGAGGATACTGGCGCGCCTGCCGCACTGCCAGCCAGCCTTGCCAGGCCAAATGTAATCCCAAGCCGATGGCGATTCCCACAAAGCTGATGGCGAACCCATAACTCAACCAGCCCTCTTGATGCCAAAACATTTGCCCTTGAGGGCCCATGATGACGATGGCGATCACCGTCACCACCAACAGTAGAGAAGGGATCAGAAACAAACTCAAGGCGCAGCGCCATCGTTGGGAATAACCGCCAATCGGTCCTACCCAGCCTAAACGTAAGCTACAGGCAAGAATTAGAGCCAGCAGAACCATACTCAAATGCATTTATTCCGCCTCCCTGGCTTTGCGAGCCGCTTGAACCCGTTGGGCGATCGCTTCTAACTGATCCAAACTTGCTGGATCCAGGCTGTCTGCAAAGGCAGCCACAATATCAGGATTACCCACCGCCAGGAATCGTTTTAGTTGGTCATGGGCCTTTAGGATCTTGGCATTCTCACGAGAAATCAAAGGTTGCCAATAAAAGGCGCGCGCACGCTTGTTGCAGGTAAGCCATCCCTTCTGGGTCAAACGTCTGAGGACAGTGGTCACAGAGGTATAAGCCAACTCCCGATCCGGATCCGTCAAAATTTGCTCATGCACCGCCTTGACAGTAGCCGTCCCTAAATTCCAAACAATCTCAAGGATTTCTGCTTCTAAGGGACCTAAAGAAAGTTGTTTGGGAGTGTGATCGGGGAGAGGAACCATACTACTGGGTTAAGTCGTTAATTAGTCTTCGTCATCTAACAGTCTAAAACATCCAGAAGAGAGGGGAGGAGTGGTTAGCAACGGCTGATAAGCCTCAGCACTCTCCTGAAAGTCAAGCTCTTAATATTTCGAAAAGTATGACACCCTGTCTTTTGACAGGGCTGCAGCCGCCTAGCAATTATGGCAAAGAACTTGTTGACTGGTTAACTATTATGAGGAAAATTGCCCGATGAAGAAGTTAGTCTCTGCAATTCTACTAGTGATGGCGGCGTTAACATTCCTTTGGGGAGCGCCCGCAATAGCTGGAGATGCTGCAAGTGGTGCATCGGTTTTTAGCGCTAACTGTGCTGCTTGTCATTCGGGAGGCCTTAATGTAGTGAATCCGCAGAAGACTCTGCAAAAGGGAGACCTGGAGACCTATGGGATGAATTCTCCTGAGGCCATCATCACCCAGGTCAAAAATGGCAAGAGCGCCATGCCTGCCTTTACTGGACGCCTGACAGATAAGCAAATCGAAGACGTTGCCGCCTACGTACTATCCCAGGCTGATAAGGGCTGGTAAAAAATATCTCTTTCAGATACATCTAAAATCGTTTCACTATAGTAGGGGTGTCAACTATGCGCCCCTATTTCTTTTAGATATAGGCGTTATCAGAGGAATAATGATGGAAATCAAGCAACTGTTACTCATGGCCGCTATGGCTTCTATAGCTGTTCTGGGAAATAGCTGTTCTGAAGCAGGCAATGATAGCCCTGTTCAAGCAAACAAAACCCCTGTTCAAACACAAAGCCTCGAAAAACATGACAGCCATAACCATGGCAATCAGGGTCAAGAGAAGACCAGTAACCCCACAGGTCATAGCCATGACAAGCATGATCACAAACCGTTAGAAGTTTCAGCGGATCAGCCTATCCCAACCGTAGACTTAATTGTCCACAAGGATGCTGTAATAGGTTGGAACTTAGAGGTTCAGGTTTCGAACTTCCAATTCGCTCCAGAAAATGTTAATCAGGAGAGCAAAACCAACGAAGGCCATGCTCACCTCTATATCAACGGGGAGAAAATCGCCCGACTCTATAGTTCTTGGCATCATTTGGATTCACTAGAGTCGGGGGAAAATGAGGTTAAGGTTACCCTTAATGCAAATGGGCATGAAGATTTGTTCTATCAAGGAAACGAGATTGCCGATACCGAGATTATTCAAGTCCCCGTTGGAGAATAGAAAATAGATAATCAGTCCTCCCAAATTTTCCTTTAAACTCAATTACCCAGAATTGACTCTACTTAAACCCCTGACACAGCCAAGGGTTGACTGAGTGCTTTCTTAAGGATTGCGGCCTTATCAGTTTTTTCCCAGGGCAAATCCAAATCTGTTCGCCCAAAGTGCCCGTAGGCAGCCACATTTTGATAAAGGCGCCCTTTTCTTTCAGCTGGCAGCCGCTGCAGGTTAAATGTTTGGATAATACCTGCTGGCCGAAGTTCGAAGTGCTCTTTGACAAGCATCAGTAAGCGATCATCATCTACTCTGCCTGTGCCAAAGGTTTCAACCAGAATACTGACTGGACGGGCTACACCAATGGCGTAGCTGAGCTGCACCTCACATTTTTCGGCTAATCCCGCCGCCACAATATTTTTAGCCATATAGCGGGCTGCATAGGCGGCGCTGCGATCTACCTTGGTTGGATCTTTACCAGAGAAAGCGCCGCCGCCATGTCGTGAATAGCCGCCGTAGGTATCTACGATAATTTTGCGCCCAGTCAGTCCGGAGTCTCCTTGAGGTCCCCCAATCACAAACTTACCCGTGGGATTTACTAAGAAACGAGTGGCGTTGTCAGGCGTTACATCAATATCACTAAAAATCGGCAACACCACAGAAGACCACAAATCCTGTTTAATCTTTGCTTGAACAGCCGCCTCATCAGTAATGTCGCCAATGGCGGCCGAATGTTGGGTTGAAATTAAGATAGTGTCAATCCCAACCGGTTTACCTGCTTCGTAAGCCACAGTAACCTGAGTTTTGCCATCGGGGCCTAAGTAAGTTAACTCACCTGATTTACGAACCGTCGCTAGCTGGCGGGAAATGCGATGAGCTAGGCTGATGGGAAGAGGCATAAGCTCAGGTGTTTCGTTACAGGCAAAGCCAAACATTAGGCCTTGATCACCTGCGCCGATAGCATCTAGTTCCTCTTCACTAGAGTGCTCACGACTTTCATGGGCTTTGTCAACCCCCTGAGCAATATCTTCAGATTGCTCGTCTAAAGCTACCAGAACAGCACAGCTATCAGATGAGAATCCGTTATTAGTTGGGTCTGTATAGCCAATTTCAGCAATCTTCTGACGGGCTAGGGCAACGTAGTTCACTTGAGCCTTAGATGAAATCTCACCCGTAATCAAAACCAAACCCGTATTGACAACTACTTCTGCCGCCACACGACTACTGGGGTCTTGAGTTAAAAGCGCATCCAGAATTGTGTCAGAAATTTGGTCGCAAATTTTGTCTGGATGACCCTCAGTAACGGATTCAGAGGTGAAGAGGTAACGACGAGGCAAAGGCGGATCATCCCTTTAATAAAAGGTTTACAGGTGATTAACGAAGTTTACTGTAAGAAATTGATGTGGAGCTTGACAGATGCTAGTCATCTATTCTAATACCCTGTATTTTTATCACAAACAGATCATCATTTTCATAAACTTAATCTTCATAGTCTACCCAAGAGCTGATTTTCGACCCAAAGCTTAAGAAGGCTATATTGCAGTTCTGATAAACACTCTGTTGATTGACGCTTAGCAATAGGCTGTCTCAGCGAATATGGGCTGAAACTCCTGTCAGGTTTTCCATAACGTCATATTGTCGATCGCTTCAAGGCGCAACATTACAGCAAGGTGTCATCTGCTTAAGCAAGAAAAACCTATCTAGCGTCAATTAACTAACAAGCTGGATTTCATCAAACCGATCAATTAAGACATCTGCATTCGCCAATGGAACGGTTTGAGGCCGCCCCCAGGCGACCGCCACAAATCCAGCCGCATTTGCATTCCGAGCCATCAACAGATCTGCTTGAGAATCACCTACAACTAAGGTGACTTCCGGGCTGACATTAAGATAATCACAAGCTTGACGCAAACAAGCGGGGTTTGGTTTTGCCATCCCCCTTTCCGCCCCCATTTGTACCTGAATATAGTCTGCTAAACCGTAGTACTGCACAAAATCTTCGACGTTGGCGGTGCTGTCAGCAGAGAGTATGCCCACCTTAATCCCTCTAGAAGATAACAGCGCCAGCAATGCCTGACTGCCCTCAAAGGGAGGTGTATAAACAGCTTTTCGCCTCAGATAACCATCGGCTTCAGAAAAAGCAAAACGAACGATCTCAAGCGCCTCCAACCAACCTCGCCCAGTTTCGGCGACATAGGCGGCGGCGGCAATCTCGTTTTCCTGGCGAGTGCCAACGGCCAGAAGACCATCAGCATTAATTTGGTCTCCATCTACACCAAAAGCCATCAGGAGAGGATCCTGAACGCCGGGAATTTGGGCGTCTATCAGACGAGACCGCTTAAGCCCTAAATTCCTCAAAAATGCTTGAGAATCTTATAGCGTTCCGTCCTTATCAAAGAGAACAGCCTGGATATGTTGGAAAATGACATCCCGACAGCGAATGATCGCCACAGCGCGTATTACTCAATTGCTAGGACAGGCTCCTCGTTATAGGTTATTTCAGGTTCTTGAACAACTTCCTCCTGTTGTTCAAGCTTCTTCCTCATTTGTTCTCTGTACTTGACAGCCATTTCCTCAGCTTTCTCATAAACAATTTGAGGATTCTTAACCATGTCGCCCGGTTCAGGTTCGAGCTGTTTCGTCGAAAGAGAAATGCGCCCTCTTTCTGCATCCAGGTCGATGATCATCACCTTGATTTCGTCATTAACATTGAAAACGCTGTGAGGCGTATCAATATGATCGTGGGAAATTTCCGAGATATGCAGTAGGCCGCTGACACCGCCAATATCGATAAAAGCGCCATAGGGTTTAAGACCTCGGACAGCGCCAATAACCACCTCGCCAACCTGAAGGCCGTTCATCTTGCGCTCTACTAAGGCGCGACGATGACTTAGCACAAGACGATTTCGCTCTTCATCCACCTCCAGGAACTTGAGCGGCAAATCTTCTCCGACTAAATCTTCTTTGGGTTTACGAGTACTAATATGAGAACCTGGAATAAAGCCCCTTAGTCCCTCTATCCGCACTAAAGCTCCCCCTCTGTTAGTAGCGAATACGCCTGAACGGACGGTGGCGTCCTCTTGCTGAAGTTGGCGCACCCGCTCCCAAGCGCGCATGTACTCAATCCGACGAATAGACAGGGTAAGCTGGCCATCCTCGTTCTCATCAGTCAAGATAAAAAATTCACGGATTTCATTGGTCTGAAGAACCTCTTCTGGGTTATCCACCCGGTTAATAGACATCTCCTGAATAGGGATGTAAGCAGCTGTCTTGGCGCCAATGTCAATCAACGCACCCCTCGGCTCAAGGCTAAATACCGTTCCTGGAACAATATCACCAGGGCTAAAGTGATAATCGTACTTGTCTAGTAATGCTGCAAAATCTTCGTGAGTAAAGCCGATGTCGGTGTCCTTCAGTTCCTGATTGACCATGCCGTTGTTTCCTAGTGTTGTCTCCGTAATAGTGCGATCTCCTTTACGATGTGTGGGCCCACTTCGAAAAATGTGCTGCTTACACCTCTACAAATCTTATCTCAGGAGATTTGATCGTAAATGGGGTCGAATTATATCTTGCCAGACCAATAATTATAGCTTAACTAGAGCTTAACAAGACATGCTAAACATAGCCTATCTAAACTCTATAAATAGGCTGCCAATCTATGCTAAAACATGCCGGTAGATAGAGTCGCTAGATTGCTAGTGGGGAGGTCTCTACCGACTCTCTACCATTGAGAGGATATTGGCTGCAGGCTGAGAATCGCTATCAGCCGAATCAGGGTCGAGCGCCTTACTCTGTAAATGACTGAGCGTTTCAGCAAAGTCTCGGATACCCCGAAATTGCCGATAGACTGAGGCAAACCGGACGTAGGCAACTTCACTAATGGCCTGTAAATGCTGGAGAACCAACTCGCCAATTTCACTACTCTCTACTTCTCGATGTGACCGCTGCTGCAGTTCCGCCTCAATATCATCCACTACAGACTCCATTTGTGGGAGAGCAATCCCAGTTTTCTCACAAGCTCGAGCGATTCCCCGCAGGATTTTAGAGTGATCAAAGGATTCACGATCGCCATTACGCTTAATGACGGTGATTGGGACATACTCTATCCGCTCATAGGTCGTGAAGCGGCGATTACATTTTAGACATTCCCGGCGCCGCCGAATACTTCGCCCTGATTCAGCTGAGCGGGATTCAAGCACACGGTTATTGGGATGCTGACAGAACGGACACTGCATTATCAGAGTCCTCTCAATAAAGAGGTTAGCAAGATTAATTCAGAAATCACATAAATCCCATCATTAGAGAATCAAGATTCGGAGGGGAAAACAGGTTTCTGAACGAGACTGTTGGGAGAATAGGATAGCTCAAAATCAAAAATGGAGGCGAACTTCCAGATTTATTAATGAAGTTCTTGCCTCCAAACATACAAAACGCTTCTAGGAATCTCAATGGGAGAATTCTAGAATTAGCGATCGATGTTTACTTCGAAATCCGAGGGGGTTCACGAAAGGCAACTGCGAAAAACAGAGTGCCGATAACACAGGTGAAAATAAGAATGTAAGCAACGCTTTCCATAGTCTGAAGCTCCCTACTCAAGCAAACTCGTTACTATCAGTCTACAAGTAAACGTAGATAGTAGCCCAGTAAATCAAGCCGCCAAAGGACCGCAATTACCAGGCTACTCTGAACAAACTAAAGGCATACATGCCCTAAAAGAGGGTTATTGGCTAGTCCGGGTAGTGACATCACCCACTTTCTGGAAGAAGCCCCATTCTACCTGCTCGATTGATAGATCTGGATCAATACCCGCAAATACATCGCGGAATAGTGTCCGGGCGCCGTGCCAAATATGCCCGAAGAAGAAGAGTAATGCGAACACCGCGTGACCAAAAGTGAACCAGCCGCGAGTACTGGTTCGGAACACGCCATCAGAGTTCAGTGTTTCGAGATCAAACTCAAAGGGTTCGCCTAACTGAGCCTTACGGGCATACCGCTTAACCACGGCAGGGTCCTTAAACGTCTGACCGTTTAGGGCTCCTCCATTAAAGGAAACGATGACGCCCGTCTGCTCAAAACTATACTTAGACTCTGCCCGACGGAAGGGGATATCCGCTCGAACAATATCATCCTTGTCAGTTAAGATAACCGGAAAAGTTTCAAAGAAGTTAGGAAGACGGCGAACCGTTAACTCCCGTCCTTCCTTATCCTTAAAACTAGGATGCCCTAACCACTCTTGAGCAATACCATCCCCAGTATTCATTGGGCCAACCCGAAACAATCCCCCTTTAGCAGGGCTATTGCCGACATAATCATAGAAGGCCAGCTTCTCAGGAATCTTAGACCAGGCTTCAGATTCAGACAAGCCACTGGCCATAC
Source organism: Pseudanabaenales cyanobacterium (assembly GCA_022360135.1). Lineage (GTDB taxonomy): Bacteria > Cyanobacteriota > Cyanobacteriia > Phormidesmidales > Phormidesmidaceae > JAKSDM01. The sequence continues at coordinate 8,234 of JAKSDM010001352.1, forward strand.
CAGCCTGCACTCGACGCTGAATTTCTTGCTGGTAGTAACCGCTATCCCATTGATAACGAGTGGGACCGAAAAGCTCAACCGGAGTGGTTACGCTGCCGTACCACATCGTGCCAGCGACCACAAAAGCAGCGCCAAAAACAGCGGCGATCGCACTAGAGAGGGCGGTTTCAACGTTCCCCATCCGTAAGCCTTGGTATAAGCGCTGGGGCGGACGAGTGGTCAAGTGGAATATACCGCCTAAAATCAAGACAATTCCAGCCGCAATATGATGAGCGACCACCCCGCCTGGATTAAAGGGATCAAACCCATTAGGCCCCCAATCTGGAGCTATAGGCTGAACCCGGCCTAGCAGGTTATAGGAGTCAGACACCCACATTCCAGGCCCCATAATGCCTGTGAGATGCAGTGAACCAAAACCAAAGCAGAGTATTCCTAATAGCAATAGGTGAGCGCCAAAGACTTTCGGCAAATCAATGGCGGGTTCATTCGTTCGCGGGTCTCTAAAGATATCGAGGTCCCAAAAAACCCAGTGCCAGATGGCGGCCAAAAAATACAAACCGGAGATGAGAATGTGCATCAGGGCGACACCCTCAAAACTCCAGAAGTTGTAATGGGCGCCTAAAAAACCACTTTGCTGAACCCAAGGCTCTCCTGTAACCGTCCAACCCGACCAAGAGTGAGTCACTCCTAGACGAGTCATGAAAGGCAGAACAAACATGCCTTGACGCCACATGGGATTCAAGATGGGATCGCTCGGATCAAAAGTAGCCAGCTCAAAAAGGGCCATTGAGCCTGCCCAACCTGTCACCAAAGCGGTATGCATCAGGTGTACAGACAGCAGCCGCCCTGGGTCATTAATGACGACCGTGTGTACTCGGTACCAGGGTAGTCCCATCGACTACGCTCCTCCTAAATGAAGTTTCAACAATTATTTCAACGATTTTTTCGCCTTCGCCTAAGGGATTAGAGATATTGTTCAGCCTACCAGAATGAGAACCGCTGCAAACGTTTCTCCAATAGCTTTAAGCATCTCACTGAATCTGAACGATTGGAAAAACGAGTGATGGCGCAGGCCAGACGCTCAGCTTCGCCAATATTCAGCTTTGCCAATATTTGACGATGGCTAATGTAAAAATGAAAGTGTATAAAGAAGTGTAACTAGTCTTAATGTCCTTTGCAAGCACTTTGGCGGGGACATAGAAAGGGCAGGTTTCAAGTCTTATAGACGCTAACTTTTGTAACGTTTGTGATTGATTCAGGCTAATAGAAGCCGATTGAGCGATAGACCAGCAGTGAGGGAAGAGCGCCAAATGGCAAGTATTAAGTTTATTAAAGAAGAAAAGGATATCGTCGTTCCCAACGGCTCTAATCTTCGGTTTAAGGCTCTAGAGAACGGCATTGACCTTTATACCTTCAAGGGAAAAATGATCAACTGTGGAGGCTACGGACAATGTGGCACCTGTGTCGTGGAAATTTCTGAAGGGATGGCGAACCTCTCCCCTCGCACCGCCGTAGAAGACCAAAAGTTGCGCAAAAGGTCCGAAAACTGCAGACTGGCTTGTCAAACGATGGTGCAGGGTCCTGTCAGTGTGATCACCAAACCGCAGAAATCCAAGTAAGTCAAACTTCAGAAAGCTCAGTTAGCCTTAGGCTGGATCAAGCTTAAAGCGATTCTGGGCATGCAGAATACAACTATATCCCTATCAATGGCGCTGCAGGCATCAAAAAATCCAGCGAATAACTTCTAGGTTTTTCCGAATTAGGTTTTTCCGAATGGGGATCTAGGGTGATATCCTAATAGCGTCAGGCTTTTTGCCATATGTTGCAGAGTAGAGGCCGGGTTCAATGGAAATTCAAAATTTGGGGTTTGTCGCTAGCCTTTTGTTTGTAATGATACCAGCGTTGTTTTTGATTGCACTTTTTGTCTCTAATGATGGAAGCAGGGATAAAGCTTAGTCGATTATTTCTACTGTCTGAGGCCCTATAGCAAGCGTGATCTAGGGTTCTTAGTCGATTATTCTAGGGGCGCTGTGGACTTGTTGTTCCAGTGCTTTTTTTAAGCTTTCGCGCCTAGTGCTGAGACAAAATCGGCTCCAGATTCAGATGGATTTCGACGGTGTCGGCTAACCTGTCCAGAATGGCTTCTCGTTGTTCTCGATAGTTTGGGATCCCGGTTGGTAGCGAGCCTAATCCTCGTTGTTGACGCAGGCGATTTAGCCAGGCTCTCCGCCAAGCGCCATTGTCGAAAATGCCATGTAGGTAGGTTCCCCATACAGACTGGGCATTGTCTACAATGCCCAAACTGCGGTCATCAAACAGCGATTCATAGGTCGGTGAGTTATTGTCGGTCTGATCGGGAATCACCAGCTGTGAGCGCCCCTGATGGATTTCGTAGCCA
>JAKSDM010000670.1 GCA_022360135.1 Pseudanabaenales cyanobacterium
CCTTATGGTGAGTCGTTTGAGGTGAGTCTGGATCAGGCTCACGATCGCTTCTCTGCCGCCACGGCAGGAGAAACAAATTTTCAGCCGTTTCGCGGGCAGTTTAAGACCCGGGATCGGGCGTTTGTTTACATTGGGTTGGAAGGTAAAGAACAGGGACGTTTGGTGCTCTACAATCTGACCCGTCACCAGAAGACAATCCTCACCCCGGCTAATTGGGTGGTGTTGGATTTCAAACCTTATCCTTTGGGCGATCGCATCCTTTTTTCGGCCATCGATTCAGCAGCTTACTGGCAGGGTTCGCTTAACCAAAAGCTCTATTCTGTGACAACGGGTCTGAATCCGATTCCTCCTGATGCAGGGGCCTCCACTGGAGGATGGTCAATTCTAAAATCAGACCCCAAACCCAGATTAAAGGGTGAAATTGAAACCATTCTAGATAGCCAAGATTACCAGAACCTCAAGTTTGACCTATCACCGGATGGCAAAACAATTGTGGTGCAGCGGTTAAGCCGAGAAAATCCAGCTGAATTTGGCCCCTGGATAGTGGCTGAAGGGTCAGAGCCTAGACCGTTAAAGACTGACCCGGGAGGGGATTTCCTAATTGCGCCAGACAGTCAAACGCTAGTGTTGCTTCAAGGGGAAGGCGTGGCCATCATTCCGCTGACGTCAGAGTCTGACGCGGCGCCTGCGACTGAACCGCTAGATTTTCTGCCTCAGTATGGACGGGTTTTTGATCTGGCCAGTGATGGGTCAGCGGCGGCCATGGTCAATTTTAACCAAAATGATCCAGATCAGCGCTTTACCGAGTCGCTCTTTTGGGTTACGAATCAAGGGGAGGAAAAGGAACTGCTGCGAACCACCGGGTCAATCCTGAATGCCCAATTTGACCCCACCCATCGAATTATCTTTTGTCTGGCGACCCAACTTTTACCAGGAGAAACCTATATAGAACAGCCTTTTTTAACCGCCGTTGATATTAAAACTGGCGAGCTGAAAGACCTGTTAGCTTTGCCTCCCCAGGCGACTGTCAATATGAGTTTGGCTCCCGACGGCTTGGCCATGTTATTCGATCAAACTATGCCTGGAGAACCCAATAGTGATGGCGTTCGATCTAGGGACGGTAGAGTGATCGCCACCAGTCGCCTCTGGCTATTACCTCTGTTTACTACTCCAGCTGAACGGTTAGCTGCTACCCCTGTCCAAATTCCGCCAGAACAACTTCCGTTTAAGGGGACTCATCCCGTTTGGCTACCCTAGGCTCGACTGACAATTCCTGACCATTGCACCTTTTTTTCATGGGTGCGACGGTAGGAGAAGAAATGTTGAGGTTCTTGGTAGGTGCAGTGGGGGGCGATGGCAATCTGTTCAGGGGTTATCCCTATTTGTTCGAGCTGTAGAGAGTTGATCCGGCGAACGTCCAGTCGGCATCGGCCGGGTCGGGGGTCGGGCAGGAGTGGGGGATGATCGATTTGTTGGAGATGGTCAAACAACGCATCGGCGGTTTCAAATTGGCCTGTGGGAACGATGGTGGCGGCGACTTCCGCCGCCACCTGGTGGGAAACCTGGTAGACTTCGCCTGCGATCGCAGGTCCCATTGCAATCCGGAGATGCTTGATTTGGCTGCCCTGGGCTTGGAGACGGGCGATCGCAACCGGTGCAATCTTCATCGCCGTCCCTCGCCAACCGGCATGTACAGCCGCCACCTGCCCCATCACCTGATCTGCGATCAAAATTGGATTACAGTCTGCTGAACAGACCCATACCGCCTGTTCCGGCGCTTCGGTCAATAGCCCATCGGCTGGAGGCAGGTCAAATTCTACTGCTGAGGGGGAAGCGGAGCCAGTGGGAACGGCAGCCAAGTTGGTATGGCGAATTTCAGAGGGGGTTAGAATCGTATTGCCATGCACCTGCTTAACTCGGTGCACAGTTGCGATCGGATGAAGTATCCTGACCAGATCTTGCGGCTTTTGGGGCCAGAAGGTTCGGTTGAAAAATCCATGAGCAAAGGATTCCAGCAAGCTACAGGTAAGGTAGGGAAGACCGTTCCAGGTTTGCCAGCGCCAGGTATGCATAGGGAATTAAGCTAACTAAGGAAGGAAACTATGACTACTTTACTGGAACAAGCATTTAAGGAAGCTCAATAACTTTTTCTAATCCAGATGTTGAAATAGATATCCTCCAACAAATGGCCCAAGTAGCATTAACAGAAGATGAAGCGGATAAAATCGAATGAATGCTATGTGTACTCTATCCATTTTGGATAGTATGTTTTGAGAGTCAACATTCCCCTTCTATTTCACCTTAATATCCCCCTATCGGCGTTCTGGATAGGAGACTTGAGAGGGGGCGAGCAGGACGGATTCTGAAGCGCCTATATTGAGTATCGTTAATGCTGCTGATAGAGCGGCGTAACAACTCGGTAAAAAGTTTCCTGCTGGAAGTATATTGTGTACCTGAAATCGTCGTAGTCGTTCTTTTACTTGACCCTTGGCCCCAACGATAAAAATCTCGCGCCGCTGACGGCGGGCGGTTTTAATTTCTGTCTCAACGGTTAGCGAAGCGGTGACCCCGATCAGCGGCACATTGTTCAGATCGAGAATCAAGATGTCATAATCACGCCCCATCTGATAGGCAATGGTTCTAGCCGTCCCGTAGCTCATGGGGCCGCTCATCTGAATCAGGACAATTCGTCCCTGTCCCCGATACATCAGCAGCCGTTCTTCTTCAGTCAAGACAACTTTGGGGTCTTCATCAGGGTGGCTAATCGTCCGGACTTGCTCAACTTGGATGCTGGTGAGTCGATGGATTGTCAGCATGTTGGCGATAAACGCTCCAACGATAACGGCTGTAATCAGGTCTACAAATACCGTCAGGAGCAAGACGCCGTAGGTGACTAGAGCCGCTCGCATAGACACCTGACACACTCGCCATAGGAAACTCCAGTCGATGATTCTAATGCCCACTTTGATCAAAATTCCAGCCAACACTGCATGGGGGATTTGGGCTGTAAAGTCTCCGGTCCACAGCACGATGCATAACAAGACGAGGGCGTGGAACATGCCCGAGAGGGGAGTCCGCCCGCCCGCCTGCACATTGATTACGGTGCGCATGGTGGCCCCGGCGCCGGGGAGCCCGCCAAACAGACCAGACAGCAGGTTGCCAATTCCCTGGCCGATCAGTTCTTGTTCGGAGTCGTGTTGGGTATGGGTGATGTTGTCGGCGACTAAGGAAGTCAACAATGAGTCAATTGCCCCTAGGATGGCCAACATCAGGCTATAGCCAGCAATATCCTGTATCTCAGCCAGGTTGAGGTGTGGCCATTGCAGCTGGGGAAAGCCCTGGGGAATTTCGCCAATACGGGGAACATCACTATTGGGAAAAACTAAGGCTGAGACTATCGTGCAAACAATCAGCGCCACCAGTGGGGATGGGGCCATTTTCGCAAGTTTGCCAGACCAGCCAAATACGATCGCTAGGGTTAAGAGCCCTAGCCCTGTGGCCACGGGATGAGGGGCCGCTAGCGCCTCTGGCAGGTGCTGCAAACCAGCGATTACCTTGCTCTGGGCCGGATGACCGAGTAAGGGCGCTAGCTGCAACGTGATGATGATCGCCCCAATGCCGGACATGAAGCCGGAAATGACTGTATAGGGCATTAAGGTGATGAACTGGCCCAGGCGCAAGACGCCAAACAAAATCTGCAGCGCCCCGCTCAGCATTACCGCCGTAAAGGCCATCGTCAAGCCGTTTTCTGGATTCTCGGCAATCAGCTTGGTAAACACGGTGGCCATGACCACCGTCATGGGGCCAGTGGGTCCAGTGACCTGGGAGGGAGTACCGCCGCACAATGCTGCAAAAAAGCCGGTAAAGATGGACCCATACAGCCCTGCGATCGCGCCTGCTCCCGAGGCGACCCCAAAGGCTAGGGCCAGAGGAAGGGCGACAATAGCAGCGGTTAGCCCGCCAAACAGGTCTCCTCGCAGATTTCCAAGCTGTAAGCGATTGATCAGTCGCATAAGTAGGTCTCAATGCCCTGATTTAGAGAGCGCCTTTACTATTAGAAGATTCATAGTTCGCTTGAAGGATTTCTGGTTGGGACTTGTGAGTTATCTGCTGTAGGTTACTATCCACAGATCTCTATTGAAGACAGACCCGTCGCACAGATGTTCTTAAGCGAAAGAATCGGATTAAAGTCCTCTGCCGGACTTTGGCGTCACCTTACAAAGGCCCACGATCCTGTTTGGTATTTTTTGCTACTTAATGGTGTCAGCTATGCCCAAATTGCATAACAGCCATGTAATCTTGGTATACTGGAGTACAACATCGTATAAGGCGGGAAGGATTTGCAGCCTTTTTTGAGCCCAGAATTTCCTAAAAGCCTCACTGTCTACAACCTATAGAGGTAGAAGCCGTTAAACAAGCCGCCAAATCAAGAGGCATGGATCACGCCGATTTAATTCGGGAATGGGTTTTGGAAAGGATTCGTACTGCATAGTCACTCGTAATGTTGCGGTTTTAGCATCACATAGGCACTGAGAATGCTGAGGGATTTGCGAAGTTCTCAGTGTTGGAGATATTGGAAAAATACTGTCACCAACTGGTAGGGGCAAAGCATTCGACCGATAGATTGTCAAAAATCACGGAAATCCGTCATCGAATGCTTCGCCCCTACATTGGGACATCATTTATCTGCAAGTCCCCTATCTAATCTGATGTTGAAGATGAGGCTCTTGGATGAAGATTCATGTGACACTCAAACCTCTATAGGAAACTTAACATGGCCCTAGAACTATATAGGGAAGTCGCTTTGACTCGTGACCTACCAGAATACAGGCTCAAAGCTGGAGATGTTGCAACTCTGATTGATTTTGTTTCTCACCCTAGTGGTGGCGAAGCGGGTTGTCTGGTAGAAACTATTCTTCCTCAAGGATGCCATTACAAAGGTTTTGGAAATGAATATGTAATTAACTTTGCATAACTACTTATCAGAAGGCCATCATGAGCAATCGACCACTGTTTCATCAGAGGCAGGCTTCCCTACCTATTTTAGTAAGTGTGAATTCTAACTTAGTGGCAATCAAAAGGCTTAATTTATGTTGGTATCACGCTAATTTTACATCTATAATTTTGCATTTAAGTATTGGGAGGTGTGCTCAAACTTGACAGAGATCAAAAAAATGCATGTTCCTCGTAAGGTATTGCAAAAGTATTGCACAGGTTTTAAGGCTCCTGTATTCCCAGTATGTACTTTAGCTGGTGATGAACATGTTGTCTCTAAGGCTAAATTGACCATTATTCTTACGTTGAGTCTTGTAACTTAGCTGCAATCCTTAACTTTCAGAGTTTAGTCCTACTTAAATTCAGTGACATAGTTGCAGATTTAAGCCCCTACCTACTGAATAGAGGTAAGTAGAGTCAGTCAGCTTTTAGTCCAAGTCAAGATTATTGAGAAGTTGGAGGTATAATTTAAGCTGGGAAATAAAGCTGGATAAGGCTCCCAGAGGTCTTGCCGCTACCTCTTGCCTGATAAAAGATGTGAAGTGTGAGATCTGAATTTACCAAGGGTCTCAGTTTTGTTTTGCTTCCGTCTGAAAACAGCTGATCAAAATAGCTTTGGCGATTGTTACAGATTTCCCCACACCTTTCTAGCACGCAACCATATGCTTGGAATTTTGAGGCTTAAAACTGTACGCTTTTGGTAATTGCTCAATAACTGCTGGTAGGGGTCAGCAGGGAACAAAATCAGTGTAGAGGTTGCCATCGGGACCAAAATCTGGTCTAACTGAGATTATGAGTCCTACTCTTTCACTGCCAGAAAAATTCCAACCTGTCTTGTACTCTGAAGTAGAGAGGTTGCAGAATATAGTGCGGAGGCAGCAAGAGCAGATTTCAGTCCAACAGCAAATCATCGATAGGTTAGAGCAACGACTCAAAAAACAAGGGGAACGAGTTGAGCAGTTGGAAGCAGAACTGAAGGTGCAAAAGAAGCTCAAAGGGCAACCGAAGATACCAGTGAGTCGACTCAATGAGTCAAAGACAGCAGCGGCAGAAGGGGAAGAGAAAAAACACCCCGGTTCAACGAAACGGAGTAAAAAATTAGGATTTGGGTGCTACGAAGAGAAGATCATCCAACCCGATGAAATTCCTGAGAAGGCAAAGTTCAACGGATACCGGGATTATGATGTACAGGAATTAAACCTGGAGTGTCATCACATCCGATTTCGATTAGTCGAATATATCAGTGAAGCAGGAATCACTATAGTAGGGGAATTACCCTCAGAATATCGTTATGGCCATTACGGTCCTTTGTTAGTGGGTTACATTATCTACCATTATCTACCAGCACTATCAGTGTCGGGTGACCCAACCGTTACTCCATGAGCAATTAAGAGAATGGGGGGTGGAGATATCCAAGGGGCAGTTGCATACTCTATTGTGTGAGCATAAAGAGTCCTTTCACAGCGAACAGCAGCAAGTATTGAAGGTGGGCATTGGGACTGCGACGTACATCCAAACGGATGATACGGGGGCTCGACATCAGGGCAAAAATGGGTATTGTACA
>JAKSDM010000164.1 GCA_022360135.1 Pseudanabaenales cyanobacterium
AATGCTTCACCGGCTTTGCTCCACAGCTTTACCGTGTTGTCTTTACTGGCGCTGGCAATTGTTTCCCCGTCCGGACTGAAGGCCACACTCACGACCCAACCGCGATGGCCTCGGAGGGTCTGTAATGCTTCACCGGCTTTGCTCCACAGCTTTACCGTGAAGTCATCACTGGCGCTGGCAATTGTTTCCCCATCCGGACTGAAGGCCACACCCCCGACCAAATCGTTATGGCCTTGGAGGGTCTGCAATGCTTCACCAGCTTTGCTCCACAGCTTCACCGTGTCGTCTTCACTAGCGCTGGCGATTGTCTCCCCGTCCGGACTGAACGCCACACTCAAGACCTCATTGCTATGACCTTGGAGGGTCTGCAATACTTCACCGTCTTTGCTCCATAGCTTCACCGTGTTATCTTCACTGGCGCTGACAATTGTCTCCCCGTCCGGACTGAAGGCCACACTCCAGACCGGAGCGCTATGGCCTTGGAGGGTCTGCAATTCTTCACCGTCTTTACTCCACAACTTCACCGTGTTATCTTCACTGGCGCTGGCGATTGTTTCCCCATCTGGACTAAACGCCACACTCCAGACCGGAGCACTGTGGCCAATCAAGCGTCCTGGCTCCTTAACACCAAACATCACCTCTCGAATTGAAGATATGGCCCGAAATCGCGTATCTGGCTCAAGGTGACTAGCGTTTTTTCCTCTTAAGCCCTGGGCTGTACGCATTGCTTGGGTAACCGCTTCTTCCTCCAACCCAGCCTCCAAGTAAGCTTCCATCTTCAAGCTTTCGGCTAGAAACTGAGCATTCACCTTGTCTTTAAGTGCTTGCTGTTGCTGCACCCAAATCAACGCCACTACCCCAATCGCCAAAAAAGCCAACGCACCCAACCCCACCGCCGCCCGTTGCGCCTGCCTAAGCTGCTTTCGCTCCGCCTCAATCCGCCTCTGCTGCTCCTCAAACCGCTGCTGCTCCGCTGCTGCCCGCATCCGCCGCTCCTGCCCCAACTGCACCATCAACGGCTGCTGCGACGAGTGAATAAACGCCGCCAGATAATCATGCACCAACTGGTAACGGTCTTCCGGCGCCTCTGGCTCCTCCATCACCAGCCCCGACTGGGTCAGAATTTTCAGCACCAGCGACAACGCCGCATCATCCAATTCCGTTTGGTTCGTAAACGAAAGTAGGTCATCCGCCAAATCAGACTGGGTTTTGAGCGGGCGGACGCCTGTTTCATCGGTCAGTAAGTACAGCACAATATCAGCCAGCTGCTGGTTTTCTGGCGGGCCGCATTCTTTAACGATATCCGCTAGATACTTCTGCACCAGGAGTTCTTTGGTGGGCAGACTGGGGTCGCCCCAGTCTCGGTAAACCTCTGGCGTGGTAATGCCTTCTGCTTGGAGCTGCGCCCCCACAATTTGCAGTTCAATCGGGCGAACTTCCCCCGCCCCCGCCGCCAGGTCAGCAACCACCTGGTCTACCAGCGCCGGTTCAGGGTTGTAGGGGGTTGATTCGGTCAAGTCGTTGAAGACGGTTTTGGTGTCATCCGGGCTAAAGTTGCCCAGATAGTAGAGCCACTTTTTATCCAGAATGTTGTTGTCAATAATGGCGAGGGGGGTGAGGCGATCGCATTCCAACAAATGATGAATATAATCTTCCCGCATCGACAGCACCACTTTTACATAGGGCATCGCTAGGCAGTCGCGCAAAAAATCATAAAATGGCCGCCGCGCCGCAGGCTGATCGAACTCGAAGAAAAACTCCTCAAATTGGTCGAAGATCAACACCATGACTTGGTTGTGCTGAGTCTGTTGGTGTAGGAGGTCTAACACCATCTCGGCCTGGGAGAGGCGCTCTGGTTGGGTTGAAAGACCCGGCGAAGTGGATTCTCTTCCCTTTCTGAAGGGGATGGCTGCGGTCAAATCTCTGACCCAATCTCGATATCGCCATAGGTATACTGGCGTCACCCGCCGAGCGCCAAACCGCCCTTGCTCCAGGGCAGGCGTCAACCCCGCTTCAATCAATGAACTCTTCCCCACCCCGGAGGGGCCATAGATAATGGTGAGAACATATTCATCCTGGGCCAGCCGCTTGATTAGCCGTTTCACATCCTGCTTGCGGCCTGAGGTAAAAATTAAGTCCTTCGGATTTGCTTCAGCGGGCAGGGCCGGATTGGTAATTTGTTGTTTCGGCTGCAGCCGCCCTGCCCCGACAAAGGCGCGGTAATTAAACCGGCTTTCGATCGCATCTTTGTGACGGCGAGTTTCAAAGGCTTGTAGATACTTGCCCTGCTGGAAATAGCCCTGCCGCAGCTGCTCCAACACACTGCTGTAGAGCTTGGGATCATATTCCGGCTGGGTGATCGTTCGGGCCTGTTCCAGGATTTGAACAGCAGCGTCAATGCTCCCTTGCCTAAACTGAGCCTTCCCTAAGGAAAACAGATACCAGCTAAGGTGAAAGCTATTGACCCAAGCGTAATAGATAGCCTCATCTTGGGAGAGATCATCCAGGTTGGTTTTCGTCATCAGCGGAATTAGGGCCAGGGCGGCTTCGGCATGGCGCTGAGCGGTGGGCCAGTCGTTTTGGGCTAGCGCGACTTCCGCTAAAAAGCCTGCGGCGCGGGCTTGGCGGATAACGTCTCCCTCACTTTGATGTTGGGATAAGGCTTTAGTCGCAACGGTTTCCAGAGCCTCCCACTGATCTAGGCGATGCAGCGCTTCAGCCCAGTAGTTGATATATTTTGCCGCCAAATCAGGCCGTTGGGCCTGTTCAAACGTATGCACCGCCGCGGCAAAATATTTCCGAGCCTGGTTGCAAGCGGTTTCAAATCCCCGGCGATGGCGTTCGGCCCGGTTGCGCCACCACAGCCCTAGGTGGAATTGGATATGGCCTACATTTTCCGGCCAGGCAGCCTGCGGTTGGGTTTGCCCGTTCTGACTCAGCAGAGCTTGCCATTGGTCGAGGCTGCATTCGTAGTATTCGCGGGCGACTGAGGTATTGTTGTCGGCGATGCGTCCCTGCACAAATGCCAGAGCAGCGGATTGAGCTGGCGTCAAAACCATATTATGGGCGGCTAAAACAGCCAGGCTGGTTTCCAGTTCTCGAACCTGGGGAGAGCTGGGGGTAAGCCCCAGTTCCTGATTGCTGAGAAAGCGGTTTTCTTGGGACTGGGCCACCTGCCGCCAGACATCCTGAATCAGATCATCTAAAAAGGAAAGAAAAAACTCTGGCGGCGTCTCAAAGGTAATGGAATTGGCCCAGGTGTAAAAGTCTGGCGCTGTACGAATCAGGTGTTTCAGACTATCGTCCGTCAGCCATAACACCAGGGGAAAGGGGAATTGGCGAAACTCTTCGCGAATCTGGTTGGCGGCGGTGAGCACCGAGTTCAGGTCTTGCACGCCGTCTAATCCGTAGACCATCAGCGCCTCGGGGGGTGGGTCGCTGATGGCGGCGCGAATGGTGGTGAACAGGGTCGAGGTGGTTGAGGCGAGGGTAATTTCGTCAAACGGGATCGGACACTGCCGCCGCAATTGATCCACTAACACCCGTCGATGCTGGGTGGAGTTGCATACCGCCAAAATCAGCTCAAATTCGCCCTGGGAAAATCTCAATAGACGGCAGAGTTCTTCCAGGACTTGCTGGTTGGGGCGATCGGGTTCGACGATCGGGGCCTCAGGCATTGAGCTTCAGTTCCTCGGCGGCGAGCAACACCGGGTTCAGGTCGAACCAGGTTTGTTCGGCATCCCGGTATTCAAACACAAACAGACTGCGCAACAGGGCCTGATATTCCCCCTCACCCCGCACGGCTTTGGTGCGATGCACCTGCCGCAGTAGCGCCCACTCATTCATGTCAATGGCTTTGGCCAGGTCGCTCCGTCGTAGACTAATCACCTGATCGAGCAGCACCTGGGTGAAGGGGGGATCAGTCTTCTTCAGACAATCGTTGACTAACACTAGCAAATTTCTCACATGGCCGCCGCTGGACAAGCAGAGACGATCCAGGGTTTCAACGGAATCAAAAATTCCCTCCGCCTGGGTCAGCCGCTGGTCTTCCGGCTGGTTGGGAAAGGCGCGGGCCAGAATCATTTGCCGCAGGGCGGCGAGTCCGGCTTCGCAGGGGCTGCCGTCTCGGTTGTGGGTGCGCACCATAGGCAACACCTGAGGGCTGGCCCCAAAGCGATTGGTGAGGTTTTCTTTTTCATTGGAAAACGACAGCACCAGGGGCAGGGTGTACACCACGTGGCAGCGCAGCTTTTTCAGCTGAGCGCCGCGATCGACAAACAGATATTCCGGCTGGCGACGTCCCTGTACCCGGGGTTTGTTGTCGATCCGGTCCAGGTTATCCACAATCACCACCAGCCCAGCTTTGCCCTGGTCAATCAGCTGCTGGTTAGCGGTGTCAATCAGTTCGGTGTTGATCACCTCTAGGATGGTGTTGATGCGGGGCTCAAGGTGCTGGCGCAGGAGCGATCGCACATCCTTACTGTCTTTCGCTTTGGTGGTTAGCTCTCCAATCCCAAAGGACAGGGAATAGGCGCCCTCCTCAATACTGACGCCCACCTGATCGGCCACTTTCAGCCCGCCGAATTCGGGGAGTTTCATCTTCAACCCCGTCACTTCCGAATTCAGTAGGTCAGCGGCTCCCTGCAGCATCTGCTGAAACCGATTCGGCGTCAATCGCAGGTTCGCCGCTTCCAGACTTTTACTCACCTGTTTGGCGATCGCCAGCAGAATGTCGCTGATGTCCACATCTCCCATATCCAGGTCATCAGTGGACTCGAAATAAACCACATGGTAGCCTTCGGCTTCCAGAGTTTGCTGCAATCGGGAGAGTTCAGTCGACTTGCCGCAACCAATATGGCCAGTGAACAGTTGGCAGGTGGGTTCTTGTCCTGAGAAGGTAATGGTGCGTTTAAGCTCCCGCACCAGGTCGCTACCCCGCACCTTGGAGAAATCAATGTAGTACTTCCCATCGTTGGGGGATGCCAGATTGAG
>JAKSDM010000318.1 GCA_022360135.1 Pseudanabaenales cyanobacterium
CGGTAAACTATGAATAGATCTTAAGAAATGTAAAGCACCCATGTTCAGATCCCCTCGCCGCAAGCCCCAGTCCCAACCCGTGATCGTCATCGGCGCTGGCGTTGGGGGACTGACCGCCGCCGCCCTGTTGGCCAAACGGGGATATCAGGTGCGGGTGTTTGATCAAGCCATGATTCCGGGCGGTTGCGCTTCCACCTTTAAACGCCGCGGATTCACCTTTGATGTCGGGGCGACCCAAGTGGCTGGACTAGAACCCGGCGGTATTCATCATCAGATTTTTTCTGAACTTGACCTTGACCTGCCTTTGGCCACACCGTGCGACCCCGCCTGCGCCGTATATTTACCTGGCGAAACTGAACCCATCAATGTGTGGCGCGACCCCAAACGGTGGCAAGCAGAGCGGCAACGGCAGTTTCCAGGCAGCGAACCCTTTTGGCGACTGATGGCGAACCTGTTCCGCTACAGCTGGGCTTTTCAGTCCCGCGATCCGGTGCTGCCTCCCCGTAACGCCTGGGATCTCTGGCAGGTGATTAAAGCCCTCCGTCCAGATACCCTGCTCACAGCGCCTTATCTTTTCTCAACGGTGGGACAAGTTTTGCAGGGCTATGGTTTGGGCGCTGATCAGCGCCTCAAAACCTTCCTGGACATGCAACTTAAGCTCTACTCTCAGGTAGATGCCGATGAAACCGCTTTGCTCTACGCCGCGACGGCTTTAGGGGTGGCTCAGCAGCCCCAGGGGCTCTATCACTTACAGGGCAGTATGCAGGTGCTCAGCGATCGCCTCGTAACCGCCCTGGAACGAAATGGCGGCAAATTGTTGCTGCGCCATCGCATCGAACACATTCAGCTAGAGCAAGGTAAGGCCACAACCGTGGTGATCCGCAACCCAAAAACAGGAGAGGTGTGGACAGAATCCGCCGCTCAGATTGTGGCCAATGTGACTGTGCAAAATCTGGTCAAATTGCTGGGCGACCAGGCTCCTAAAGGCTACGCTCATCGAGTGGATAAGCTGCCGCCCGGCTCGGGGGCATTTGTCATTTACTTAGGGGTTGACCAAGCCGCCCTGCCGACAGCCTGTCCTCTCCATCTGCAATTCCTTTACGATTATGATGGCCCCATCGCCGAAAACAACTCTCTGTTCGTCTCCGTCAGCCGCCCCGGCGATGGCCGAGCGCCCGAGGGGAAAGCGACGATCATTGCTTCTTCGTTTACCGATCCCCAGGTTTGGTGGGCGGAAGCGGGGGAGCAGGGGAGTGGGGGAGCAGGGGAGCAGGGGTATGTGGTTATGAAGCAACGGTATACTGAACAGGCGATCGCCCGTCTCGGCCAATTCTTTGATCTGCGCCCAGCTCACATCCTCCACCAGGAAGCCGCCACCCCCCGCACCTTTGCCCGATTCACCGGCCGCGATCGCGGCGCGGTTGGCGGCATCGGGCAACGCATCCCCAGCTTCGGCCCCTTCGGCTTCGCCAACCGCACCCCTATCCCTCGCCTCTGGCTGGTCGGCGACTGTGTCCATCCGGGGGAAGGGACAGCCGGGGTGAGTTATTCGGCGCTGACGGGGGTGAGACAAATTGAAGCAGCAGATTAGAGCTGCTCAA
The DNA here is from genome assembly GCA_022360135.1 of Pseudanabaenales cyanobacterium. Classification (GTDB taxonomy): domain Bacteria; phylum Cyanobacteriota; class Cyanobacteriia; order Phormidesmidales; family Phormidesmidaceae; genus JAKSDM01. Next base: position 1,602 of record JAKSDM010000318.1, read on the forward strand.
TCGGGTAGAATACCTCATTAAAGGCAGGGTGGGGGGTTGTGGGGTATAGTCAATGCCAATGAAAACCGCTATAGAACATTACCAGCCGCCTATTCTTCAATCTCTTCTTTGTCCGACTCATCCTCTTCCAATTGGGTTTGCCATGCTTGAATCCTGAGCTGCGCTTCGGCGTAAGCTGGCGTGAGAGGAGGAATTTCTTGGGCCATCTCGATCGCTTTTTCTAGGTTATACGGAGCTTCGGTTTCTGCTAGGCGGAGAATATCCCAACTCCATTGATTAATGGCGGTAATGGCTTGACGGTAGGTGGCGCTACTTTCGGGCACCTGATTGGCTACCAGGATGGCGTCAGCCAGGGCGTTGGGAGAGCCAGTTTCAGCAGTCCGATAAGCGTCTTGAAGATTTCGTTGGGCTTGAATCTGACGGCGCCATACGGTGACTTCAGTTTGGGCTTCTTCGTAGAGAACTCGGTCGGAACCGATTTGATTGGCGACTGCGATCGCCTGATATAGATCGCCCTGTTCCGCCAATGAACG
>JAKSDM010001215.1 GCA_022360135.1 Pseudanabaenales cyanobacterium
AAGTCTATACCTGACTCCTATCTCCTACCCAAATCAAAAATCTAGAATCCAGGCTATAGCTAATTCCCAACTCCTAACTTCTGGCCCAGCCAAAACATTCCGGCATAAGTGGATATCCTAGGCCGATAGTGATATTGCAAAACAGTGATCATGCCTCTCAAGTATTGCGGTTATAAACATCCGACAGGATGTTTATAACGGTCTGGAGGTGTCTGTTCAAATGCTGGAGGGGCAGTATTGGCAGTTCGTATTGATCTAACATTTAGCACCCTAACGGTAGAGAAGATGGGCAGTCAACACATATCCTTCCAACTTCCGTCTGAAGTGATTGAGGCCATTGAGGCTGAGGCGAAAAGAACAGGTCAAAGTGAAACTGCTGTTGTACTCACAATCTTGACTCAAGCTTTTGTAGGCCCGTACCCTGCATCCCCTGACATCACACTTGAACAACTTCAACGCCAACTGAATGAACTTAGAGTTCAAATCCTTAGCCTATCAGAGCAATTGCAAGAGCGCTTACTGATGGGATTGGACTCAGAGGTTAGTACGGCAATCCGTTCTTTACCTACTGATGAGCGTTTAGCATGGATGAGCCGGGTGTTAACTGAAGCGGGACAAAGAGAATTGATCCAACAGGCAATCATCCCCAATGGTTCAGTCTATTTCTCTAATGGTTATTTTCCGCTTCCGGTGCAGATACACTCAGATGAGCATCATGATTTTCCCAAATTAGAGTGATCTGCTTGTTTCAAGCTGCCAAAAGTTTTCAAAAGTGACAGACTTTGGCAGATTGGCCGAGCCGGATATTTCCTTTACCAGGCCAACCGCCATCAGCCCAAAGGCGATCCGCTAAACTTCATTGACTTTGGCAGATTGGCCGAGCCAGATATTTCTTTTACCAGGCCAACCGCCATCAGCCCAAAGGCGATCCGCTGAACTTCATTAATGGACAGATTAAGCTGTTGGGCGATCTCTTTTAGCCAGGTAGTTCCATTCGTAAACTCCCAGACTTGCCATTCCACCTGATTAAGGCGCTGATTGGGTTTGCCTTCCGTTGTGCTAATCAAAGTTGAATCGGGGTGGGGAAGCTTTTTTTCTAGAGGCGTCCAGTTTCTGAGCGCCCGTAAGCTGGGTAAGGTTACTTGGGTTGCGGGAATACTTAAGCCTGTCATCTCCTCCAGGGGCAAGTGACAGGCGCTTTCGATCTGGAACCA
>JAKSDM010001091.1 GCA_022360135.1 Pseudanabaenales cyanobacterium
GACGTTATTCCACCCCTTCGATCCGATCTTCAACCTCTTGGTAAATCTCCTGCAGACGATCAATATTTTGCTGATTAGTTTCCCAATAGCCGCGACCGTTAACCTCCAACAGAGTGCCAATCATTTTGCGGAAAGAGTTGGGATTAAGGTTCATCAGACGATTCCGCATCGCTTCGTCTTCAATGAAGGTGGTATTCACGTCTTCATAAACCCAATTGTCTACAGCGCCTGCCGTTGCAGACCACCCCATCGTATTCACCAGTCGCTTGGAAAGTTCCCGCACCCCTTCATAACCGTGGGAAAGCATGCCCTCATACCATTTGGGATTAAGCATTTTAGTGCGGGCGTCTAAGCGAACCGTTTCGGAGAGGGTGCGAACCTGAGCATTAGCAGTGGTGGTATCGGCTATATAGGAGGCTGGCGTTTTACCGTCTCCCCGAAGAGTGGACACCACTTTGGTGGGGTCAGAGTCAAAGTAGTGGGAGACATCGGTGAGGGAAATCTCGGAGGAGTCTAGATTCTGAAAGGTCACCTCAGCGGTCTTCAGCGTCGATTCTAACAATTGGCGGGACTGGTTCATCATGCCTGGATTGTCAGAGTTGAAAGCGAAGGACTTACGGCTGAGATACATCTCCTGCAATTCGGATTCCTCTTCCCAGGTGCTATTTTCCACCGCCAGATTGACGTTGGCGGCGTAAGATCCGGAAGCATTGGAGAAGACACGGGTAGCAGCTTGTCGTAAATTCAACCCCATTTCCTCAGCCTGTTGCAACACATGCTTGCGGACAAAGTTCATCTCTAGGGGTTCATCGGCTTCCGCCGCCATTTTGATGGCGCGGTCAAGCAGATTCATCTGGTTAATAAACAGATCTCGAAAGACACCGGAACAGTTGATCACTACATCAATGCGAGGACGACCAAGTTCCTCCAGCGGCAGTAGTTCTAGCTTGTTGACCCGGCCCATTGAGTCAGCCACGGGTTTAGCGCCGATAAACCACAGCATCTGAGCCAGAGATTCCCCATAGGTCTTGATGTTATCCGTACCCCAGAGAACTGAAGCAATGGTCTCAGGCCACTGTCCTCCATTGTTCTGGCGCTGCCGTTCCAGTAGACGATCCACCACAATCTTGGCCGATTGCACGGCCGCCGTTGTGGGAATGGACTGAGGGTCGAGGGCATGGATGTTCTTGCCCGTAGGCAGCACATCCGGATTACGAATGGGGTCGCCCCCTGGACCGGGAAGCACATACTCTCCGTCTAAGGCTTTGAGCAGAGCGCCGAGTTCGTTATCCGAGACGACTTGCTTAAGGCAAAACGCTAGGTATTCAAACAGGGGTTTGATGGCCTCGGTGTCTATCTGGGGATAGCCCGCTTCATGTAGCGATTCAATCCAGGGTTCTTTGCGACCCATGTTAAAGAAGTTGAGTTTGGCCAATTTGGAGATACGGCCCTCGTCATCTATCTGTTCTTGCACCATAGCAGTGATGGCGAGACGGGCGGCATTGTTGATATCGTTCAGGAGTTGGACATCTTCAAGAACGCCGCGATCGCTATTGGCGTAAATCTGATCGATATCTCGACCAATGCTGTTGGCGATCACCCTCGGTAAGCTTTGGACGCCATCTTCAGCGCGATCCAGACCGGCAATGTTGACCAGAGTTGCGATCGTTTCCTCAGCCGTAGGCGGCTTACCCACCACATGGAGACCGCAGGGAAGCAAGCGAGACTCAATCTCCATCAGCTTGATGTAGACCTTACCCACCAGCCTGTCTCGCTCCGCCGCCGTCAGATCTTTCGCGTCTTGCTCTGACAACTCAATATCCTGATCGAGATTGACCAGGCGGCACTTTTCCACAATGGCGTTGACGATGGGAGCGCCTCGACCGCTATCTTTTAAAGTCTGGTAGGAGCCAATCAGTTCACTTAGCTCCTTAAGCCCCTTATAGAGACCCGCATTCTCAGCCGGTGGGGTGAGGTAACTAATGGTTTCAGCATAACTGCGGCGCTTAGCGATGGTCGCCTCGGAGGGGTTGTTAGCGGCGTAATAGTAAAGGTTGGGAATGGAGCCAATCAAACTATCAGGATAGCAGGTTCCAGACATGCCCATCTGCTTACCCGGCATAAATTCCAGAGAGCCGTGGGTGCCAAAGTGGAGCACCGCATCCGCCTGCCAGATCTTCTCCAGGTAAGTGTAATAGGCGGCAAAGCCATGGTGAGGGCTGGCGGAACGAGAGAATAGCAACCGCATGGGGTCGCCTTCGTAACCGAAAGTGGGTTGCACCCCAATGAACAGATTGCCGAAGGCTTTACCGTAAATTAGCAGATGTTGGCCATCGGTGTTGAGGTGACCTGGCGGCGGCCCCCAATTGTCTTCCAATCGGGTTGAGTAAGGAGTCAGCGTTTCATACTCCGGCGCCGACATGCGATAGGCGATATTGAGTTCAGGACTGTTGTATTGCGCCTGAGCATCGTGAATCACCTCCAGCATGAGCGCCTCGGGTGACTCTGGCAGATTTTGCACGTCATAGCCAGAGTGCTTAAGGGATTCCATTACTTTGTAGATGGATCCAAAAACATCCAGGTAGGCCGCAGTGCCCACATTGCCCTTATCCGGAGGAAAGCTGAAAACAGTAATCGCCAGTTTCTTCTGCGATCGCGCCAGACGCCGTAGTTTACCCCATTTCATGGCTCGCTGGGCGACGGCCTCAATCCGATCTTGAAGCGAGGTGGCCCGTCCGGTCATACCATCCCGCCCCGACAGAATAATCGGTTCGATCGCGCCGTCCAATTCTGGCAGCGCCATCTGCAGAGCGACTTGAATCGGGTGTAGACCTAAGTCGCTGCTTTCCCATTCCTCAGTGGTTTGGAATACCAACGGCAAGGCCACCATATAAGGCCGGTTAAGCTTTTTGAGCGCCTCAATTGCTTTAGGATGGTCCTGGCGGGCTGGACCGCCGACTAGAGCAAACCCAGTCAGAGAAACGACGGTGTCTACAATGGCCTGTTTTTCTTTGGAGAGCGGATCGTAGAAATAAGCCTCCACTGGCTTGGAGAAATCAAGTCCGCCAGCAAAGACAGGGATAACCCGGGCGCCCATATACTCCAATTCCTGAACCATGGCGACATAATGGGCTTCGTCTCCCGTCACCAAGTGAGTGCGCTGGAGCACAAGTCCCACACAGGGGGCCGACGGATCCTTCAACGTTTCAGCAATATCTCGACGAGAGTTGTACCAATTGAGGTATTCCTTGATGTCCTCAAACATGGAGGTCGCCAGCGGATGCCAGACCCCCATATCCGGATAGACGACGGGCTCTTGATAAGCCAACGCTTCAGGATTCGGAGCCCCGGCTAGCGCCTTATCCGTAAAGATGTAGCGATCCGCCAGCATCAACAGGAAGTTCTCTAGATTTTCGGCCGAGCCACCCAGCCAATATTGGAAACTGAGCATAAAGTTGCGGGCGTCCTGCGCCTTGTCGACCGGCAAATACTTCAGTACTTTGGGCAAGGTGTTCACCAACTTCAGCATGGCGTCTTGGAAACTGGCGCCAGAGTTCTCCTTGCGCTTTTTCATAAACTGGGAGATGGCGCTCTTCGACTGTCCCAGCTGAGCCATTGAAAAGCTGCCCATCTTATTCAAGCGCATGACCTGCGGCATTGAGGGGAAGACGACCGCCACGTCTAGGCGATCGCGATAAGGCTGCACGGCGGCTGTCACCTTCTCAGCCAGTTCTTCAATGAAGATTAGGGAAGCAATAAAAACATTGGCCTCTGAAACATCTCGCTTAAAGGCTTCATAGTTTTCGGGGTGACGCAGTTCCTCAATCAGGTACCCACTGATTTCCACCGCCAATTGAGGGTTTTTGGCGTTAATTGACCGGACAGCGGCGGACAGGGAACTCTGATATTGAGCCTCTAACACGACATAGACCACTTTAACTAAAGAACGGCCCCTGAGATCATCGGGGAATATATGTCTCACAGTGGGCTTGACGTGAGTGAACATGTGGTTAGGCTCCTCGTGATAGGTATTTCTCTTCTCAGCCAGTTCTCTATTCAGTTTTAGAAGGGGATGGACACATCAAGCAGATGTGATGAAGATAGTCCCTTCATTTCAGCTCAACAAGTTCTGGGTCAGTGTAAGTTAGCTTAGAGCGTCGCCCTGCTTGGAACCGACTGGCTCAAGGTCATCTCACCCAAAACTAAACTCTCAAAATCAAACGTTATCAGTCCAACCAATATGTGGCTGGATGATTTCAAGTTGAAAGGGTATATTTAACCCTTGCATTAAAACTTTACAAAATAATCGCATCAAGGTATATAAGGGTCTTTGTTAAGGTGTACTAAGCTAATCCGCCTAACAGATCTTGTATCAGAAAATGCTTACCAAACCAGGGATTGGGGAATCATGCGAAATAATTTGATATAAAAAAAACCGCTGATTGATACATAAATTTACATTTAATTGGGGTGTTCAATCATTGTATTGTGTCAAAAAGTAACATTGTATTTACGCTCCTTTCTTTTCAGCCACTCTGAGTTCGTAGATATTCCAAAATGGCTCGCTACGATCCTTGAGGGCAGTGTGCCGGACGCCCTCAACCCGATTTCGCACCGCCGATAGAGATAAAGGATTAACTAGATAAATAAAGGGTAGGTTTGCCTGAGTGATGCGTTGGGTCTCGGCGTAAAGGGCTTTGCGTTGGGCTGGGTCTAGCGTCTGGGCCGCCTGAATATAGAGATCGCCAATTCTCTGCTCCCAATCGGCGATGATGCGCCCTTCGATGGGGTCTCGACCGGGCTGCACTGACTGATTAAACAGGTGATAATTTCCCTCAGGCAGCCAGAGATTAGCGCCTCCGTTAGGTTCAATTCCTCCTGTAAACCCCACTAGGTGGGATTCCCAGTCGAGGGAGCTCCATAGTTTTTCCACCAAAGCGCCGAAGTCTATGGATTGAAAATCGACTTGAATGCCAATTTTGCTCAAGTCCTGCTTAACTTGGGACCCCATGCCTTCCCGCAGTTTATTACCGGCGTTAGTCAACAGGGTAAATCTGACTCGGTTGCCGTCAGCATCCAGCAGGCGCCCGTCATGGGTATATTGAAATCCGGCGCCGATGAGTAATGTCTTGGCTTTATCCGGATCGAATTTATAGACTTGAAGACCCGCTTCAGGTGAGAGATAGTACGGACTTTGAATGTCAATGGGGGAGTGTTGAGGTTGTCCTAGCCCTTGGAATAGATTATTGACCATGGCTTCGCGGTCAATCGCATACGCCACTGCTTGACGAAAGGCCAAGGTGTTGAACCAGTTAGATTTAATCGGATCCACCAAAGGTTGGCCGTTGCGGCGGCCTTTGTTCAGGTTAAAGCTGATAAAGTTTGTGCCAAAGGACGGCCCACCGTTGTGAATGGTGAAGTCGCCCCGTTGCTCTTCTCGCTTCAACAAGGCAAAGTTTTCGGGGGGGACTCTGATTTGATCCAGGCCGCCTGAGCGAAATTGCAGCAGGGCGGAATTGGTAGACTCAACGATTTGCCAGATATAGCGATCGATGTAGGGCTGGGAATTGCCCTCAGCATCCTGGCGCCAGTAGTGAGGATTGCGCTCGAAAATCACCCGCTCCCCCGGCTCGTAGCGAGCCAAGCGATAAGGTCCATTGCAGACAATTGTGCTGGGGTCGGTATCTGTTCCCCAGGTAGATAGAAATAGGGGATCGCCCTCAGGTCCTTTGGTTGTGATCGTGTCTTCTAAACTATGTTTGGGCAGAATGGCCACCCCATCCGGCGGACCTGATGTGGCCGATAAGAGGGGGGCGAAGGGCTCGGGCAGGATAAATTCCACCTGGTGATCGCTCAATTTTCGGACCTCTGGGAATCGGCCGCTCTGGCCAATTGTAATTATGTCCTTGAAGATGGAGGGAATCTCTGGATTAAAGATTACCTGCTGATAGGTAAAGACGACGTCATCCGCTGTCAGGGGTTCGCCATCCGACCACTTCAAATTGGGCTGCAGGGTAAATACTACTCGCTGCTGGTCTTCAGAAAATTCCCAAGACTCCGCCAGTTCTGGCTCAACTTCAGTGGTCAGGTTATTAATTGTGGTCAGGCCTTTAAAGGTCAGGGGAAAGATATTGGGAACCTACCTATTGAGCGCAGCGTTGAAGGTGTTCGGATCACTCTGGGCGGCGATCACCAGCTGAGTGACCTGGGCGACATCGGTCTTGACCAGGCGGGCAGGTTGGCAGGCGGTAAGGGCGATCGCTAAGGCGAGGGTGAGGAATAGCAGCAACAGGCGACGCAAATAGGTCATTGCCATCAAAATTTAGTGATTCCCACTGAGTGTCCACAATTTTTAGTCATCCACAATCTTGAGATCATAGATATTCCACAATGAGGTCCTTTCCAGGGCCGAATACTGAACCCCTTGCACCTTGTTGCGGACAGCCGCCATTGCAATCGGATTAACCATATAAATCAAGGGCAAATATTCTAAGGCGAGTTGTTGCGTTTGAGCATAAATCTGCTTGCGTTTTGCTTCATCCAACTCCTGAGCCCCCTGAACATAGAGCCTGCCAATTTCGGCCTCCCAATCAGCGATTTTACGGCCTTCAATCGGGTCTTGCCCGGCTTTGGCGGCCAAATTAAACATATGAAGTCGGCCGTCGGGCAGCCAGAGATTAGCGGCCTCATTGGGCTCCACTCCCCCTGTAAAACCCAGCAGGGCCGCCTCCCATGCCTTTGAGTTGTCAATTTTTTCAATCAGCGTCGTAAAGGTGACTTGTTGCAGATCGAGTTGGATGCCAATTTTGCCTAAATCCCGCTGAATCTGAGCAATAATGTTGTCTACTGTAGGACTGCCGCTAGTCGTGGTTAGGGTAAAGCGCACCCAATTAC
>JAKSDM010000366.1 GCA_022360135.1 Pseudanabaenales cyanobacterium
GGCTCATCTAAAATTAACAATCGAGGATGGAATAGGTAAATGTATGAGAGGATTTGAATGATTTGCTGCATACCTGTTCCGCACGCATCAATCGGAAATAGTTGTCCATTTGCCTCTATTAAGCAGGTAATATGCTCGTCTACTCTTGGATCAAACTCCAGTTTTATCTGATGATCAGGATAAATTGAGCTAAATGTTGATGAGAATTGATCCCATCCATCTTTTACCTGATTTTTGAGTTCTAATAAGATGTTCCGAAAGACAGAGTTGGAATCCCCCCTGGCTGCACAGCGATATATTACTGATGGTGTCACATATGACTCCGTGGCCCCAACGCCTGCTAAGCCTGGCACAATAATTGAATACGGTTTCTTAATATCTTGAACTGTTGCACCTAGTGATTCACCGTCTAACGAGACAGCAATGTTTTTATTGCGACCTTTCCTCACTTGAACTTGAAGTTGTTCCTCTGAATCAATAAACCTAATACCAATTGCGTCTTCTGCTCTTTCCTTTAATCTGGCTTTATGTCCTAATGCATATACATCTGCAACTGGTGAATAAACTAACTGCTGAGGAGATATAGTTGCCGCAAGTCGGTTATTTTTCCAGCTTGCAGTTGCTAAGTTACCTGTTGTCTGGCAAATACTAACAGCAAACTGTATAGCTTGGAGTACAGAGCTTTTTCCAGAATTATTGGGTCCTAGAAGAACATTTATCTTGTCAAGACTAAGAACAATATTCTCAATCGACTTAAAGCGTTCAATTTGTATCTCGCCAATCAATCTAGGACTCCATTCTTTATAACCAGTTCTACTAAAACTAAATTGGTGCTCTAGTTTCTACTAAAGCTAGGCAGGTTGAGCAGTTCTCTGTCTAACTTGTAATTCAACGTCAGATCTGCTGGATAAGATCCGGAAGTATGGATCTTATCCAGCAGATCTGCCTGATAATACCCTTATTCACAGAGCTTATACCGATTTTTTGACATATAACTCCGGGAAAGCACGGTGTTATCCAGCACCTTTGATAGGTAAGCATGGGAACCTGGGATCTTATCTAGCGCTTTTGCGTAATAAACACCCTCATGAAGAGTTATCCAGTATTTTGCATAGCGCCACCCACGCTTCCTAGCAGGGGACTGGTAGCCGTTGGAGTGACCTGGCCATGAGTGTGAAGACGCTGGATGGCTGGATGGCTGAATGAGGTGTTATTGAGCTGGAAATCTCTTAGGTGAAGGGTTGGGAGAGGGGTTAATGTTTACGAAATTTGAGCATTTTGCAGCAACGAGTTTACTGGGGTCGCCGGAAGAGGCGCCGCCTCGTAAGGATGGGCATCTGCACTTTGATCGCGATTGAAAAAAAATGGCGTTTGGGGTGGCGATCGCCCTTTCTAAACAAGGCCACTATGAATGGGAAGCGTTTCGGCAAACGCTGATCGCCGCCATTAGTGAATGTTTTTAAGGCGATGCTTTCAGGGAAGGGTTGCGGTTTGAGGGGGTGGGTGATCGCCAACTTACTAAGTCCTGAACTTTGGATGAGTTACTCAAAACACTGTCCCAAATCAGAACTAAAGCAAGATAACGATGGAGTTGTGCGGCGGCAGTGAGCCTCGAACTCCCACAGATAAACTCTGTTCTGGCCGTACCAACGAAGTTATGGGGGGACGAGCTGAAAAATTGGAGTTAAACTCCAGCTCAAAGCTCGGAGGGAGAGGGTGACGACTGTGCAAAGACTGGCAGTTTGATGCCTACTAACATAGCGTTCGCACCCATCTCCTTCATCCCTTGATTTCAATTAACGAATCCTCAGGGAAGGGATGGGTAGAATCCTTCCATAATCTTTTCGCCAGAAAACAAGGGTTCCGAGCTGATTTCATTGTGACATTGCTCAAGGGAAAGTGTATGGACATTACCAATTCTTTTCAAAAGAATCCATCTATCGAAACAGAAGCAGTCGCTTATATTGGTATTGATTGGTCCGATAAAAAGCACGATATTTGTATCTATGATATTGCGTTGAAAACTCAAGAATTCTTGATTATAGAAAATCGACCGGAAGTGATTCACGAATGGGTCGAAGGATTACGTCAACGCTATGGCGGACGTCGAGTGGCCATCGGCCTTGAACAGAAGCGAGGACCGTTAATTTATACACTCTGTAAATACGATTTTCTGGTGATCTATCCGATCAATCCAAGAACCGTCGCCAAGTATCGCCAAGCCTTCACCCCCAGTCGAGCTAAAGATGATCCGACTGATGCAGACTTATTGGTCGAACTATTACGGAAGCATCGAGATAAACTGAGAGCTTGGGAACCCAGCAGCATTGAGATCCGGAAACTCACTCAACTGGTGGAAAGTCGGCGAAATTTAGTAGCGGAAAAAGTTCGGTTAACCAATCGAATTACTGCGGTGTTGAAGAATTATTATCCTCAAGTACTTGAATGGTTTGAGGATAAAGATACTCAAGTTTTTTGTGAATTTGTGGAGCGCTATCCGACGTTAGGATCGGCTCAAGCAGCCAGTGATGATGAATTGAAATTGTTTTTCAAGACTCATCATGTCGTGAGAAAAACTGCGATCACTCGACGACTCAACCAGATTCAAACGAGCCAAGTCTTAACCACAGATGAGGGGGTAGTTGAACCCATGCAATTGCTAGTGCAAACCTGGATCCTGCAGTTGAAGGTGTTATTGCCCAGCATTCAAGCCTTTGACCAGCGAATCAAGACCTTATTTGAGGCGCATGCTGATGTTGAACTATTTGCTGCCTTACCAGGAGCGGGACCCTATTTAGCGCCTCGATTATTGGTGACCTTTGGAGAAGATCGCAGTCGCTATGAGTCATCCCAAGAGATTTTACGCTACGCAGGCATTGCGCCAGTGAAGGAGAAAAGTGTCAAGAAGGAATGGATTCATTGGCGTTGGAGGTGTCCAAAATTTCTGAGACAAACCTTTGTTGAGTGGGCTAATCAATCACGGCAGTTTTCATTTTGGGCGAGTGCGTTTTATGAGCAGCAAAGACGAGTGGGGAAGACACATCCAAAGGCAATTCGAGCATTAGCCTTCAAGTGGATACGGATTCTATTTCGGTGCTGGAAAGATCGGACACCCTATGATGAGGCTAGGTATTTGATGACGCTGAAAAAGAAGGGTTCACCTCTAGTGAAAAACTTGGCGAATTAGAAGCTCAAGCTACATTAATAAAGCTTGATTAAATGACCTAAAATCAGCCTCAATAAAGACTATAAATCGACTCTAAATATGCCATTTATGAGGGATTACTGTGGCTGATACTGGGGTATATCTGAGCCAATTGAGAAGA
>JAKSDM010001115.1 GCA_022360135.1 Pseudanabaenales cyanobacterium
ACAGTCGATTCCAAATAGACGTTGAGTTTCTTGAGGATTCTGATCAATATAATCTGATATAAAGCTCATGTTGGTAGAACACACAAAAGGTATTTTTCATCTCCACCTTATAACAGAATTTCTATTTTGGAGATGTCTAATTATCTGGATGATAGAAATGACTTTGATCCAGCGGTATTAATTCCAGCCAACGGGCAACTATTGGTGGAATTGCGCGATCGCTGGCAAACCCAAAACGGCGCCGATCCCTTCTATGAAGAACCGCAAGCGATTGCTAAAACCATGCTGGTGGCAGTGGTCTGGCCTGAGCGGGGGGACGTCCTATTTCCCAATGCCCAGTTCCAATGGCAAAAGTTAGAGCAAGCGCTCCAAGCCAACAATTGGGCCGCCATTGGCGGGGCAGACACCTGGGGCAGTTTTGATTTTGTCACCACAGACCCGACCCGTTCGAATAGTGGTCAACTTACCCTCAGCCTCTGGGCGCAAGCCCAATTAAACACTGACTTGCTAAAGCCTGCAGGGCTGAATAGCGCCGCTATCCAATCTTTATTTACTCTGGTTAAACGGTCAGTTTATCAACCGCCGCGTTCTACCGATATTCTGCTGCAAGAGTTTATTACCCGTGGCCCCAACGATGCTGATGTGGCCACGGTGTATGAAAGTATCGCCCTTTATCGCTGGCGGCAAGCCAGCGTAACTCAAGGGAAACCTTACCAGATTTACTACCTAGACCCTACAATCGAAACCATATCGACTGCCGCCATTGTCCAACAACAGATAAGTCGGAGTGAAACCAAAGCCGCCCAAAAATTCCTTGACTTTCTAACTGAATCCGATCAGCAAACTGTTTTTGTCCAGCATGGATTCCGTCCAGTCAACCCAGCTGTCGATCTGCAATCAGTTCCTGATAGCCCCTGGAGCCAAAATATTCCAGGTGTGATGACCACTCCCCGAAGCCAAATTCTGCCTCCCCCCGATCGCCAGACGTTAACTGAAATTATTCGCCTATGGCAACGCGCTAACTAGGATAGGGGCATGATTTAGGATATAGCGGTTTTTATTTGCATTGACTACACCTTGCACCCTATACCCTGCTTCCCCTGAAATGTGTTCAACCCAAGCCAGAATTGCTATAGTCACTCTACACTAAGCATTTCACGAATCACCTGAATCGGAGCCCAATCCTGAATCACCTGCCATACTTGCTGCAATCCTTCATCCCACAAGGTGGCGGGACCAATGCCAAAGGCAATTTGCAGAATCAGCAGGATGACGGCTACCAACAGAGCCGTTTTAATCGTTGCCTTAACGACATTAATCAGCCAGATAAATGCCAGGACTGAGATAACAATGGCTCCGATTAGAATGGCGATTTCCACGGCTTTTGAATAACTCCCGGTTAGATGAGCGGCTACCGCAGGGGGACGTAGGCAGTTTCGGTAAGGGACTGACTGAGCGATATTATCTCAGATCTGGCCCATTCGTCGGCGGCAAGAATGTCTTCTAGGGTAGGATTAGGTCGGTTGTGAGAACGGTAGCGATCGCACACTTGCTCGATCAGTTTTGGCATCTCCAGAAACTGGACTTTCTCTTCCAGGAAAAGGGAAACGACCTGTTCGTTGGCCGCATTCAGTACAGCGGTCATCGCCCCCCCGGCCCGACCAGCGGCGTAAGCGATCGTCATACAGGGATACTTTTGGTGATCGGGTTCGCGGAAAGTTAAATCACCGGCTTTGACCAAATCCAATCTTTCCCAGTCTGTATAAATGCGTTCAGGCCAGGAAAGGGCGTATAACAAAGGCAGACGCATATCTGGCCAGCCTAGCTGAGCCAAGACGGAGGTGTCTTGTAATTCAATTAGTGAATGGATGATGCTCTGGGGATGAATCACGATGTCAATGTGGTCGTAGCCCATGCCAAACAAGTAGTGAGCTTCGATCACCTCCAACCCTTTATTCATGAGAGTGGCGGAATCCACGGTGATCTTGCGGCCCATCGACCAGTTGGGGTGTTTCAGGGCGTCCGCCACCTTGACCTCTACCAGCTTTTCCACTGGCCAATCCCGGAAAGCGCCGCCGGAAGCAGTCAGCAAGATGCGCCGTAAGCCGCCGTCTGGCAACCCTTGTAGACATTGGAAAATGGCCGAATGCTCGGAATCCGCAGGGAGCAGTTTGACCCCATGCTTCTTTAACAAGGGCAAAACCACAGGCCCCCCTGCAATCAGGGTTTCTTTATTGGCCAGAGCGATATCTTTGCCCGCTTCAATGGCGGCAATTGTAGGGAGTAATCCGGCGCAGCCCACAATACCCGTAACCACAACCTCGGCGTCACCATAGCGGGCCACTTCCACAATCCCCTCTTCCCCGGCCAATAGAATTGGTTGGGGATCAAGATCAGCGATCGCCGCCTTCAACTCAGGTAACTTATCTGCCTGCCGAATTGCAACAATCTTGGGACGGAATTGACGCGCCTGACTGGCGAGCAGCTCAACATTGCGTCCTGCTGCAATGCCCACTAGACGAAACTGCTCAGGGTGCTGCAGCAGGATGTCTAAGGTTTGAGTGCCGATGGAGCCGGTAGAGCCGAGCAGAGTAATTGCTTTCACAATTTTTAGATCTTCATTAAGATTCCTTCTAACTATAAAATCTCATGGCGACTAAGAGAACTTCATTCGAATTTGGATTTTGTTTACCTTATATTGACTGAATATTGATTGATTAGGGATAAGGCTTTTAGCCAAAGTTGATGTTTCGGCAGCGCACAAAAACACAAAAAGATTTGATGAAGTTTTTCGGCTATAGTGTGAAATTTCCTTTCAATCTGCCTAAGAATTGTTAAAGTAGAATCTTCAGGGTCATGCTCAAGCTTCTTGAGCTAAACGAAATTTAAGTTTACGCATGTTCCAATTTGCCTCATAAAATCCTATTAAGTGAGTGGATTTGGTGTAAAGTTTCACACCTAGTCTTAGAGGTGAGATAGCCTTATAGCTATGGCAGGGTAGAGTGCTGTGCGGGTTAATCTCAAGCAGGATGATTAGAGAGTAGACGACAATGATGATCGCTTTCTAAAGTTCTCAGTTCTGGAAAGTGTGTCTTTCTACCGCATAGCTTGGATATTCTAAGCAGGATGATTTGGGTGCTTCTGATACATCTAGTTTTGGCCAGGGGTGTTTGTGACGCCAGCTCCTTTGCCAATTTTCAAATGAATCTTCTTTGAGTGCATCCGAATTTTGCAATAGAAGAACCGATGCAGAAAAGCAGCAAGCTTATTCAACCCACTTCCCCAGATCAAGCAGCGAACGCCTCATATACCCCTCTTGCTTATGATAAAGGTCTCTCAGACACAGACCGGTTCATTGTTTGTGGATTGGGTAATCTAGGCCAACGCTGTGTCATCAACCTGAAGTCGTTTGCCTCTAAGGACTGTCCTATTACCATCACTGCCATTGATAAAGATCAACCAACCACTTTAGAAGCGGTTAATCTATCCAGCTTACTGGCGCAGGACCTGATCATTGGCGATTCTCGCCAAGAAGGAATTCTAGAGAAAGCAGGGATCAGGCGCTGTCGCTCAATTCTACTCCTATCCGGGGACGAGAATGCTAATATTGAAGCTGCTTTTGCCGCCCGTCGATTGAATCCATTGGTTCGTTTGGTGGTGCGCTCTTCTCGCTCCAGTCTAAATCGACTCCTGGAGCAACAATTGGATAATTGTGTCGCCCTAGATGCAGCTGAACTCCCTGCCACAGCCTTTGTCGTAGCGGGTTTAGGAGATGGCACGATCGGCGCTTTTAGTATTGGCGAGCATCAATTTCGGGTTGCAGAGCGGCGGGTGAAGTCTAGAGAAGCTCGCTTTGAAGGCTTGCCCGCCTATTCTGTGGGACGGACCCCTTATCGCCTGCTGACGTTGAATCATTCGGCCCCTTCGGACGCCTCCCATCAGCCTGGCACGAAAGATACTGGCACATTCTACCGCTGGCGACCCGACGCCATCGTAAAAGCTGGGGATTGGATTACCTATGTTGAGGTTATAGAACCCAACAATACAGCCGCTCTCAAAGCATCCACTTACCCTAATAACCCCCTAAAGCAATTGGGGCGGACTTTTCGCAGCTTTATTCAGTTCCAATGGTGGCGCAAAATCAATAACGGTTGGCAATGGATACAAGAGAAGCAAATTCGCCAGATGGTATTTACTGGCCTCGTAACCGCTTTCTGTTTGGAGCTAGGCGGCGCCGTCCTGTTGAAATATGGGATGGAATTGTCTTGGCATGAGGCGGCTTTCTCAAGCGTTATCTTGCTATTGGGCGGGTATGGCGATCTATTTGGGGGAACAAACGGCGTTTCAGTGCCTTGGTGGGTCGAGTTATTTTCCTTGTTAATTACGATAGTCAGCATCCTGGTGGTTTTAGGGACACTGGGTCTGGTGGCTGATCATATTTTGAGCACCCGATTTGAATTTCTCCAAAAGCGTCACCCCGTTCCTCACAAAGATCATGTGGTGGTGGTTGGCCTAGGCAGGGTGGGCAGTAAAGTCGCCACTCTACTCCAGGAACTTAAACAACCCCTAGTGGCGCTAACCAGTCATCAGAATAAGCGTGACCTCTTCCCCCACATTCCGGTTCTGACTGGCGATATTCTTCGGGATTTAAGGAAAGTTAATCTGGCTCAAGCCAAGAGTATCATTGCCCTGACAGACGACCAGATCCTGAATCTAGAGATAGCTCTAATCGCCTCTGACAAAGCTAAGGACGTCGGGCGAAAGGTTGGCTCAGTCATTCGCGCTAATGATCAACGGTTTAGCGATAACTTAGTTAATTTGCTGCCTAACGCCACCGCATTTTGCCCCGATGAACTCTCTGCCCAAGCCTATGCGGGGGCGGCATTTGGTGAGAGAATCCTGGGGCTTTTTGCACTTCATGATCAGATTATTTTGGTTGTGGAGTTCCATATTACGGAAGACGACACGCTAGTCGGAAAACTCTTGTCCGAATTGGCTTACGGTTACGGTGTCGTGCCGATTCTCTATCAAACTGATTCCCGCAGATTAGACGGGAGACCCATCAAGGTATTAATTCCTTCTGACATTGAGAGATTGAAGGCGGGTGATCACTTGGTCGTGTTATCGTCCATTGACGGTCTCAGGAAGATTGAGCGCGGGGACATTGCACCACCATGGCGCTGGCGCTTGGAAGTCAGACCTCCGACCAACCAGATCTTGACCGATGCAGCGGCCCGTAACCTGACAGATAATGCGGCTCACACCCTTCACATCATCTCAGGCTGTGATCTATCCAGGGCTAGAGCCTTTATGGGAGCCTTACCTGGAAAAATTGAATTGCCTCTTTATAAACATCAGGCTTATAGTCTCTGGCAAGCACTCAGGAGATGTGGATTGCCCAGCGCTGAGTTGAAGCAACTCACCAAATAGTAGACAGGTATCCATCTAAGCCGGAACTTTGTGGCGGGGCAAGCAGCTAGGAGTCAGAAGTTAGGAGAAGTAAACAGGTCGCGAACCATAGGGTTCAGGGATGATGGCCCCCAACGAGTGGCTCTGCGCCCTGGCATAATTCTGAATCACCCATGTTCTATAATTTTATTTCCCTAAGACCGCTATTCCCTCGTAAAAGTAGACGCCGGCAATACAGCCTGTCATAAGAGTAGCCAGAGTGCCAGCCCAAAGAGCTTTCCAGCCAATTTCGCTGATATCCTTACGCCGGGAAGGGACAAGACTTGCTAGTCCCCCCACAAAAATACCAACCGAAGGCACATGGGCAAAGCCACAGAGCACATAACTAATGATCACCATGGCGCGATCGCTAATGGCCCCCTCGCTGGCCAGCCCCGCTAAAGTCAAATAGGGCGGAATCTCCGTTTCTAAAAGTCGGCGACCAATGATAACGGAGGCTTGCCAAAGTTCTGCCCCGTCGAGAGAAACGCCAGTTAGAAAGGTAAGCGGCAAGAAGATAACCCCCAAAATATTTTGCAGGGTTATTAGGCTAAAGAGTTGGCCGATTAACCGCAGGAATACATTAGGACTCTGTCCCCACGCAGCAAGACTGGCAAAAACCAGATTGAGTAGCGCAATCAATCCTAAAATCGCGATCAGAACAGCGGCAATACCGACCGCCATTTTGACCCCATCTAGCGCGCCTAAGATCAGGCTATCCATTAGGCTGGGCTTATCCGCCTGGTCAATTTCCACCTCTGGAACTTGACCTAATGTTTTGGGCTGATCGGTTTCCGGCACCATAAGTTTAGAGATGACGAAAGCGGCCGGAATGGTGAGAATTGAAGCCGCCGTCAGATGACCCGTGATAGCGGGAAATACTGGGCGCAAGAATCCAGCGTATAGAGCGAGCACGGTGGATGCGATCGAACCAAAACAGGAGGAAAGGATGGCGCATAACTCACTGCGGGTCATATCCGCCAGAAACGGCTTGATGGCGATCGCCGATTCAATCCCGACAAAAATGTTGGCGGCCCCGGCCAACGACTCTGCCCCGCTAATGTTCATTAATGAACGGAATACTTGGGCGAATAGCTTGACAATGGGCTGAATAATATTAAGGCGATAGAGCAGGCTAATCAAAGCCGAGAAAAAAATCACCTGTGGCAACGATCGAAAGGCGAATACAAAGCCAATGTTCAAATTATTCAGGCCAAGGCGTTCGCCGGGCGCCGGCACAAACGGGGGGGTAATGGCTCGGGCAATCCATCGACCAGCGCCGATGGGACCGGATGGACTCGTGGGATTGGGTACAAACAAAGGGCCAAATAAGAAACGCGCCCCCGCTTCAGAGGCGTCGATCACGGCATTCAGCAGATTATTGACAACCAGCACCAGCTCCCGCGTCACGGGTACTCGGAAGACAAATAGACCTATTACCAGTTGTAGCCCAATGCCCCATAAAATCACCTTCCAAGGAACCCGTTCCCGATCCTCAGAAAATAGCCACGCGATCGCACACAGACCAAAGATGCCAAGAAACGAGAGTAAGTTAAGCATTTAGAGCAAATCCCTTCCCCCGGTCAGCAGGCGCTGCTGGAGAGCCGCCGCCAAAAAGTAATCCATCATTTTCATTCAGCCCAATTGAGATAACGTTATCTAGCAAGATCTAGCAAAGCCTAAATTTATAGCGGTTTTCAATGGTATTGACTACACCCCGCACCCTATACCTCACCTTGCCGAGATCTGTTCAATCTAAGTTAAGAATTGCGATAGAGGCATTCTCCCAAACGTCCTAACCATATCTGAGCAAGCCGACAATTTAGCCCGGTCTTAAAACTTTGATACGAGCAGTCGCCATAATTTGGCGAAACGCCCATCATAATTGATAAAGAATCCTCAATCTCCCTCATACATGGAAGCCTTCGCTCCAATTCCCCCAGCCTGGACTGAGTCCGCTATTCACGCCCATCAGTTTTGCTGTCCTCGCTGTGGCGCCGCTAGCAGTAAGGCTAAGGCAGTTTGGATCAATCGGCGATCCCCCGTTTACGCCGAGAACCGGCGTCGCAAATGGCAGGAGTTTTACTGCTGTCAGTGCAATGCTGTATGGTGGGCCTGGAGTAGCGATCGGCCGCCATCGGATTTATCTGAAGAGACAGAATCTGGAGAAACGGAAGGGTAAAGAATCACGAATGATCCTTAGCTTTGGCAGCCTCAACCTGGATCTTGTCACCCAGACTCCGCGTTTGCCGACGCCAGGGGAGACAATGTTGGGAACTCACTTCATGACTGCGCCTGGTGGAAAAGGGGCTAATCAGGCAGTGGCGGCGGCTCGGTTGGGAATATCGACCCGAATGGTGGGTCGGGTGGGGGGGGATGACTTTGGCCCAGTCTTGATACAGAGCTTAAAGGCGGCTGGGGTCAAGACAGATGGCGTGAAGATAGACGAGGCCACACATTCGGGGGTAGCTGCGATCGCCGTCGATGCCAGCGGGGAAAAC
>JAKSDM010001106.1 GCA_022360135.1 Pseudanabaenales cyanobacterium
CAAAAAGTAAATGGCGAGGTTAAGACCCATGGATGTGGGCACTTTAGATCAGTCAACTGTTGAACCGTTGAGCAAGTTATGAGAAACCTTCTGTACGCATCTTTGCTTGTCGGCTTAATTGGCTGCACCACGGTCAATGCCCAGACACCTCCATCCCCATCCCCATCGACAACTGTCATATCGACTGGTGATGGTGACACTATCCGCATTAATCAGTTAGGGAGAGTAGTAACGGTCTGATTGGCATGTATCGATGCACCCGAAAGCAACCAACCTGGTGGGGATGAAGCATCATCTCGACTTGCTGAGCTACTTCCTAGAGGTCAAGCTGTGGCCGTTCGAAAAGTTGACACAGATCGCTATGGTCGCTTGGTGGGTGAGGTTTACGTAAACGGTAATTCCGTCAACCTGCAAATGGTGCGGGAAGGGCATGCGGTCGTATACGATCAATATCTTAGGGGCTGCCCTGATACTCGTGACGATTACCTAAGCGCGGAACAAGTCGCAATGAACAGCCGTGCAAACTTTTGGGGACAACCCAACCCAGAAATGCCGTGGGACTGGAGGAACGGCAGCGCAGCAGTCGAGGCGGAACCCACCAGCACTTTACCTGTCTGCGTGAACTCAGACTTCAATTGCAGTGACTTCAACACCCAAGCTGAGGCTCAAAGGGTCTTGGATGCTTACAGTGGAGGCCCTCATAGGCTGGACCGGGATAGAGATGGTGTTGCTTGCGAGTCTTTGCCTTGATGTGGGGCTTTTCCCCAAAAAACAGTCCCGGCTCTCCCCAGCCAGGACAAATTGTTTGATAATCCATGGACGAACGATGAGATTTTAGATCATCACTTATGAAGAACTTGGGGAGAGCCAACATTTTTTACCAGACAGAAACCCCAGTGCGTGTGGGCTGGGGCGTATCGTCAGAATTGCTTTTGATCGGATTATAGCTCACATTCGCAGACGAATGCCCTGGCGTGGATACAGGAATCCCCAGCATCCTAATTGCCGGGGAGTATCAAAAATTGCTCTTACCTTAACGATTTCATCTTATTCTTGTTTGCTCAAATAAAAGCCTCGGCTCCATGATCGAAACCGAGGCTTCATACCATTCGGTGGTTTAGATGAAGGGATTGCCTTCGTCAGTGCTACTAAATACAGATTATAGCTGGTGTAAATCTAATGTGAAGCTGATGCAAAGACGTGCAAAATAGCACCTTGGCGTCGGCGGGAATCTTTTGGGAGTAACCCTACAAGGATTTCCCGAAGCAAATGACAGTAGTTGCCGCCCGCAAAACGGATACTGAAATCACGATTGCTGCCGACTCGATGTTTTCGTACACGAACCTAATTGCGACCCCCTTGGAGATCGACGCCGTGAAGCTGTTCCGCCATAATGGCCTAATCATCGGGGCATCAGGCGACTCAGGCGAGATTAATCAAATGCGCTTGTTTAGCCGGAACCACAAGCCAGTTCCAGCAACGCCAGATGGAGTAGCTGTATTCATAGACGAGTTTCGGAGCTGGCTAAAGAAGAAGGACTGCGAAGCTGAATTCAGCGCTAGCTACCTGATCGCTTTCGACGGGAAGTGTTTTCGGACATATACCAGGACTTATGATGTATTTGAGGTTCCCGAGTTCGCAGCGATCGGTGCTGGAGAGCATTTTGCGGTTACCGCCTTGCATCTGGGCAAATCAGCCGTAGAAGCGGTCGAGGCCGCCTGTGCGCTCAATCCTTGGTGTCGGCTACCAGTATCGTTCTTCTCAATGCCGATTGCTCCCACCTCGCGAATGGGTTCAGCTTAATCGTTATTCCTCCCGATGCTGCTGATACCGCATACAGCGCGGGGCTTCTAACGATTAAGCTGAATCGCCCGCGATCTCAGAATCCCTTTCTCATAAACCCGGTAAGCCTCCCGTGCATCTTTGATTGTCTGTTCTACGTAGCTAGGCTTATCCTCTAGGATGTCCTGCTCTTGCAAGGTTAGCACCTTCGGCCTCATCCGCCTCAGATCCTGCAGAGCTGCTTTAGCGTCCGTTGGATTTGGGAATTGA
>JAKSDM010001195.1 GCA_022360135.1 Pseudanabaenales cyanobacterium
AGAGCTTGATTTTGACTGCGACGGGAGACACGTCTATATTTCTTAGCCTGCAGTTTGGGTTCTTGCTGGGGCTTACCCGCTTCGGCAATTTTTACCTTAAGGGTGGATTCGCTGTCAGGTTGGTGATCTAGAACCTGTTGTTGGACAATGGCGTCCTCCAGCATCATCAAATAATAGTCATAGCGCGGCCAACCGCTCCTAATTTCACAGCCCGGTTCATCTCGATGCAAACAATTACTGAATTGGCATTGGTTGGTAGCCAGACGTTGTCGAATTTCTGGGAAATAGTCGCCCAACCCATCAGGTCTGCAGGAAATATCCGGTTGATTAAACCCTGGTGTATCGGCCAAAAAACCGCCTGTCGGCAACTCAAAGAGTTCTATGTGGCGGGTTGTGTGGCGACCTCGGCCTAACTTACCTGAGACCTTACCTACCCGCAGATTAAGTCCAGGCGCCAATTGGTTAATCAAGCTGGACTTACCCACTCCCGACGGGCCAGAGACAACTGTAATACGCTGATTCAGCTGAGTTTTCAGCTGATCTAGGCTGGAATGGTTTTTGGCGCTGATCAGAAGGGGTGAATACCCCCAGGCGATGAGGCGATCGCGCCATTGCCTCTGAACGTATTCTGTGACTAAATCCTGCTTATTCAGACAAAGACAAACCGGCAGTCTAGTTGACTCCGCTTTCACCAAAAACCGACTGAGTTGGTAAGGGTCAGGAGTCGGTTCAGCCAGAGCGAACACCAGTAAGATTTGATTAGCATTGGCTACAGGGGGGCGGTCAAGCAGCGTTTGTCGGGGTAGGACTTCTGCGATCGCCCCTCGACCGCCAACCCAATCAGGTTGATCAACGCGTACGCGATCGCCCACGATAACCTGTTGACCGATCTTTTTAAGGCGGGCTCGACGGGTGCAGAGGAGGCAGACCGATTGGCTTTCACTATTCTGATCATTCAAGTTTGTAGAGCCGGACGACTCGCTGTCTAGCCTTACCCAATAAAAGTTGGCTTGAACCGCTAGGACAGTTCCCCAATAGTCTTCTGAGCCTCCAAACTGTTCTCGCTCAGCGTTCTCAATCAGATAAGCTTTAGCCACACTTGCTATACAGATCGTCGAACCTGAACTGCAAAAAAATCAGTCCGGTCTTCAATCTGTTCAATGGGATAGCCCTCAATCATCAGACTATCAGGGACTTGCTCAATCGGTTCCCCCGGATCTAACCAAACCTCCAACAAAGATCCGGGCGCCATGCGCTCTAGCTTTAACTTTGTTCGAACAAAATTCAAAGGGCAGGGAGTGCCTCGTAAATCCAATTGATCATCGGCGACCGTCCTCGAACCAGAATTTCCCGCCGAAGCAGAGGTATGAGCAGCATTCGCAGCGTGATTCATCCTCGGAATAACCCCCCTAGAAATCCTTCAATACCGCCCTTACCCACACGATCGCCGCGTATCTCCGCTAACTTCTCCAGAAGTTCTCTTTCTTCCGGTTTGATCCGAGTCGGAATTTCCACCAAAACCGTAATCAGATGATCCCCACGACTCACTGGATTACCCAAACGAGGCACGCCATGGTTTTCTAAGGTTAAAACAGTATTCGGTTGAGTACCCGGTGGAATTTGCAGCTCCACAGGTCCATCGACGGTTTTAACCTCTAAGCGAGAGCCAAGAATCGCCTGTAGAAAACTAATCTTTAGCTTCGACAGAATGTTAATCCCATCCCGTTGAAACACTGCATCTTCCTTGACAAAGAGATACACGTAAAGATCGCCTGAAGGTCCTCCCCGCTGACCGGCGTCCCCCTCAGCGGATACTCGCAGCCGGGTGCCATTATCAACCCCTGCAGGCACAGTAATCTTCAGTTTTTTGGATTCTTGTTTCTGACCACTGCCGCCACAGGTATCACAGCGATCTTCAATTACTTCGCCCGTACCGCTACAGCTGGGGCAGGTCGAAACCTGGGTAAAGCTGCCAAATGGCGTTCGGGTAGCCCGACGAACCTGACCTGAGCCGCTACAGGTAGGACAGGTGCGAGGACGTGTGCCTGGTTTCGCGCCCGAACCACTACAGGTCGAACAGGTTTCCAGGTGGCTTATTTTGATTTCCTTCTCGCCCCCAAAAACAGCCTCTTTGAAGGCTAATTTCAGGTCAAGCCTCAGGTCATCTCCACGCACCGGGCCTCGACGGCGCGAAGTTTGCCCTACACCGCCTGAAAACCCACTAAAGAAGCTCTCGAAGATGTCGGCAAAGCCGCCCATGTCAGAAAAGTCCTGGAACCCTGCAGCTCCAGCGGCTCCGCCAACACCAGCTTCACCGAAGCGATCATATCGAGTGCGAGTCTCGGGCTCGGAAAGAACCTCATAGGCGCGATTGATCTCTTTAAAGATCTCCTCGGCCCCTTCTTCTTTATTGACATCAGGGTGATATTTGCGAGCTAAGCGCCGATAAGCGCGCTTTATTTCATCTGGGTCTGCATTCCGCGAAATACCAAGGATCTCGTAATAGTCACGGGCCATAAAGCGCTGTTCAGGATACTTCTATAGGGGTTTTGACGTGAGTACATTCAACTATTGTAAAAACTGAATACAAATTGTGACCAGCTAACCCCGGAAAAAATTAGTCAATCGCTTCATAATCAGCTGTGACAGTTGCATCAGCATCATCATCAAATTGTTCACCCTCCGATGCAGAGCCATTGATATCGGGTAAACCCTCTCCTCTGCGTACATCCGCAAATGCCGTCTCATTTGCAGCGAAATCTTCAACATTCGCCTGCTGATAAAGGTTAGAGCCGATTGCAAACAAGGTTTGCTGCATGATATCAATCCGCTGCTGTAGTTCATCTGGGCTAATGGTTCGATCAGCTAGTGCGCCCCTGAGTTCTTCTGCTTTTTCATGGGCTTCAGCTTTGAGTTGCTCAATCATTAGATCACTATTGTCTCTCAACATGGCCTCATAGCTGTAAAACAGATTATCCGCCCGATTTCTCAGATCTGCTAAAAGCTTGCGACGGGCGTCTTCATCCGCGTAAAGTTCGGCATCCTGCCGCATCCGCTCGACTTCATCACTACCGAGACCTCCTGTATTCGTAATTCGAATACTCTGTTCTCGCCCAGTTCCCTTGTCCCGTGCAGCCACCTGCAAAATTCCGTCCGCATCAATTTCAAAGGAAACCTCAATTTGCGGAACGCCTCGGGGGGCGGGAGGAATTCCTGTCAGTTGGAACTTGCCCAGGCTCTTGTTATCTTTAGCCATGGCCCGTTCCCCCTGAAGAACATGCACCTCTACTGAGCTTTGCCCATCTGTAGCCGTAGAGAAAACCTGAGTTTTACTCGTGGGTATAGTGGTATTTCGCTCAATCACCTTGGTAAATACTTCCCCCAGTGTCTCAATCCCCAGCGAGAGCGGCGTTACATCCAGCAGCAAGATATCCTTAACCTCACCACCCAAGACCCCGGCTTGAATGGAAGCCCCCAACGCCACAGCTTCATCTGGATTAACAGATCGATCAGGGGTTTTGCCTTCAAAGTAGGTTGTAATCGCCTTCTGTACGGCGGGAATGCGAGTAGACCCGCCAACCAGGATAATTCGGTCAATATCATCAGGGGTCAAATCGGCATCCTTAATCGCCTGAGTCACTGGTTTCAGGGTGGCGTCGACTAGGAATTGAGCTAACTCTTCAAATTGAGAACGGGCTAATTCCATTTCCAGATGCTTAGGCCCTGTTTCATCCGCTGTGATAAACGGGAGATTGATCGGCGTGGTCAACATGCTGGATAGTTCAATCTTCGCCTTTTCACCTGCTTCCCTCAGGCGTTGGAGCGCCATCCTGTCGGTAGATAAGTCGATGCTTTCCTGCTCTCTGAAGTTATCAATCATCCACTTGACAATGCAGTTGTCAAAGTCGTCCCCTCCTAGGTGATTGTTGCCAGATGTCGCTTTTACTTCGAACACCCCATCTCCCAACTGTAGGACAGATACATCGAAAGTGCCGCCTCCCAAGTCAAATACTAGAACAGTTTGTTCCTGGTCTTGCTTATCTAAACCATAGGAAAGAGAGGCGGCGGTAGGCTCGTTAATGATTCGGAGTACTTCAAGACCGGCGATCGTGCCTGCATCTTTAGTGGCTTGACGCTGGGCGTCCGTGAAGTAGGCGGGAACCGTAATCACAGCCTGGGTGACTGCTTCCCCTAAATAAGCCTCAGCATCCTGTTTCAATTTCTGCAAAATCATTGCAGATATCTCTTGTGGGGTGTAAGTCTTACCTCGAATCTGAACATCTACCGTATCGTCTCGACCCTTGATGGAGATATAGGAAATCCGCGATCGCTCATCTTCAGTATCATGCCAGCGACGGCCAATAAACCGCTTGATGCTGAAGACGGTATTCTCAGCATTAGTAACCGCTTGACGTTTTGCCAGCTGACCGACCAAACGCTCTCCATTTTTGCCGAACCCGACAATGCTCGGCGTTGTCCGTCCACCTTCAGCGTTTGTGATAACAACCGGCTGACCGCCCTCTAGTACAGCGACGCAGCTGTTGGTCGTGCCCAAATCAATACCAATGACTTTTCCCATAACTTACGGTTTCAGATAGATTGAGGTGGATACGGAGAAAATCGCAGATCAAACTTATCTCATCTTCTAAACTAAGTTTAGAATTTGTTACAAATCTGATTTGCTCAAAACGCGATCGCTAAAACCCAATCAGGCATGTAAGTTGCTAGTGCGTCAAAGCAAGGTTAAACTAACCATCGCAATCGAGCTTCTAAGGTCTCTGAATTGATGGGAAGCCAGCCTCTAAGCATCGACTTCCGCCTCAGGATTTTCTTCTGAGGCTACCATGGGCTCAGCAGCGGCAGCAACTTTGACCATTGCATGGCGAAGCACACGTTCACCTAAAAGATACCCTCTAACCAGCTCTTCCATAACGGCGCCTTCAGGATATTGATCGGTTGGCTCCCGCATGACGGCCTCATGTAAATTGGGATCGAATTCCTGTCCTTCGGCCCGCATTGCAGACACCCCAATCCGTTTCAAACAGTCTACAAGTTGCTTATAGACACTCTGGTAGCTCTTGTGGATTGTCATTTCCTGCTCGGTCTGAGGCTTAATTTGAGCCCGCGCCCGCTCGAAATTATCCACGACAGGAAGCAGCTCATTAATAGCTGAGCATTTAACCTGAATTTCTAGCTCTTCTCTTTCCTTACTGGTACGCTTACGAAAATTGTCAAAGTCAGCTGCGATTCGCATGTATTGACTTGTGCGATCTTCCAATTGGGTTTTCAGGCCAGCCAATTGCCGCTCCAAATCTGCAACTAAAGTTGAGTGGTTAATCGCTTGCTCAGAATCATCTACTGCTGCGGCTGAACTAATCGTATCGCCTTCCAGAGTTTGATCAGCGCCTTGAGCCGCCGCTTTAGCCTCGTTCTCCGAGGCGAAACCAGCCTCAAAGTTAATCTCAACCGAGGCATCCTCATCTTTCAACTCTTCCACCACCTCAGGCGTTTCTGAAGCTGAGTTTTGAGGATTTTCAATCTGGTTTGCTTCGTCAATCATTATGCTCTCGTCGTACCTCTCATCGTACGTATAGAACGTTGAACCGTATGCTTAGCCTAACAGAGCTAACGCTCTGCGTCGGGATGTTAATTGTTTCAAGATAGGTCAGCTTGCCGTCCTTCTTGCAGACAACTAATTACCTAACATAATAAAAAAAATTAGAGTGGGTCTGAACAATCTATACTATCCTCCCAGGAACCTCATCAAGCTCATTATTCTAAGCTGATGGGCATCTAGATTTTTAGTTTGAGGCGGTAGGCGGCAGACAAGGCAATCTACCTGTCTACAGTCTACTAACTACCGTCCGCCAAAACGCCAATGCTTAATGTTTAATGTGAAAATTAAGCGCCTAACCACTCAATTCAAACTTTTAAAGCTGATTAAGGCTTCAGAGATGTTTCCCCTTAGTGGCGCCGAAAAATATTTTGAGTTTCACAATAAGACAGACTGAACGGTTCAAGCAAGGGCTGAAGCCCATTGTCTTCGTAAGAATTCAGGCCCAGAATACAAACTCAGTGTCTCATGTCTCATTGAGAATTCTTTGTTCACAAGGGGTTCAGGACTTTTCTGCACCACTAAGGATGTTTCCCTAAACCCCATCAGGCGACTAGAGATCAGGATTTTGGGAGTTCCCTCCAGGAAGAGGCTATCATCGTGTGATACCTAAGCATTGGATCGGGTTGAGCAATTTTTCCCCGCCATATCTGAATCTTCTTGCATCCAAACCCCTGTGTTCCCAACTGTGTCAGTAGGATTTAATCTGTAGACATTCTTTTCCATTTCTTGATGAAATAGTCAGTAATTTCTGGGCAT
>JAKSDM010001037.1 GCA_022360135.1 Pseudanabaenales cyanobacterium
AACCCTGAATAACGCCGCTTATACCCTTAAGGACAAGCGGGTGTTGATTGTAGATGACAACGCCACTAACCGCGAAATTTTAACCCTCCAAACCCAATCCTGGCAAATGGCGTCAATAACAGCCCAGTCCGGCTATGAGGCCATCGGGATTTTAAGTTGCCACGATCCTTTCGATGCGGTCATTTTAGATATGCAAATGCCTGGCATGGATGGTCTCGCTTTAGCCCGGGAAATTCGCGCTAAGCCCTATGGGAAAGCCCTCCCTCTAGTGATGTTAACCTCGGTGGGCAGACCCGAACTGGAGTGCGAAGCAGTTGGCCAAATCAAATTTGACGCCTTTCTCAACAAACCTATTAAGCCATCCCACCTCTGCGATGTCCTCACTCAACTCTTTGTCGGTCAGCCTATCAGAATACAAAAATCTATATCGGATCACCCCACTTGTCTAGACAGCGCACTGGCCCAAAAGCATCCCCTCCGGATTCTAGTGGCGGAAGATAACCTGGTGAATCAGCAACTTGCTTGTCAATGGTTGGGTAAAATGGGCTATCGCCCTGACGTGGTGGGGAATGGATATGAGGTCATTGACGCCCTGAAACGCCAACCCTATGATGTCATCCTAATGGATGTTCATATGCCCGAAATGGATGGTTTGACCGCCACGGCTAAGATCTGTGAGCAATGGCCTGAGGCGGAGCGACCTCAAATCATCGCGTTAACCGCCAATGCGATGAAGGGTGATCGCGAACGGTGTATAGCGGCTGGGATGAAAAACTACATCAGTAAACCGATTAAGATTGAAGAGCTGGTAACTGTCCTGAAACAGGTGCAACCCTTATCAATTGGACGATCAGTTACTCCATCCCGGCAACTTGACCCGATGGATGCGATCGCCGCTCCCCTATCTGCGAATGGAAAAGGACCTGAACATTCATCGGTTACTTTGTCTAGTCAACATAATGACGCCCCTTTGGATAGGTCAATACTTGAGCCTACTTTAATGGCGTTAGGCGGTTTAGAATCTGAGGCCTTCTCAACCTTGCAGCAGGTCTTTCTGACGGAATCCTCGACATTAGTCACCAAAATTGTGCAAGCCATTCAAGCCAATGACCATGAACAGTTGGAGCAGAGCGCCCATACCTTAAAATCGAGCAGTGCAGCTTTGGGAGGCGTGGTCCTTCGGGATTTATGTCAGGCTCTAGAAAATTCGGCCTGTCAAAAAGCATCTGTGGCGCTTGAGCGCATTGATGAATTAACCTCAGCCTTTGCAGCTTTCAAAACGGCTTTAGAGGGCTTAAAGTAACGGATATACGTTTTTCCTTAAGTGAGCACAGGTAGCAAATCTTTGATTATTTTGATTATATCTGGTTCTGACGGATTCGGTCTTGATAATTCATCAGTCGGTCCAGCGCATTGCTGGTGCGGTATGCTTCAGGGAACTCATAGGTCACTTTGAGGGAGTCTGCTTTATCTCCTAAATTGAGTAGTTTCTGTTGGACTTTTTCGTTCTCTACCTGGTCAGAGACCCACTCCTTTAGTCGACGTAAACGTTGGTAAAACTGCCGTTTCGTCTCAGACCGATAGACTCTCCAGAGATTATCGGTGACTTGAGTGAACAGATCTTTAGCTCGACGACTGTTTATGGCAGGGGAAACATCTGTGGCGTAACCTGATTTGGTCGGTCAAGACTCGCCCCTTATTGTGCTGTGTATCCTCCATCAATTGCGAGTGCTTGTCCCGTGATAAAAGCGGCTCTGTCCGAACAGAGCCAAATCACAGCACTGGCAATTTCTGATGGGCACCGAAACGTCCCATCGGATGAACAGAGAGCATATAATCTCTAATTTGATCTGATGACCCTGCCGAAATCGCGTGCATATCTGTGTCGCTGACCACCCCCGGACACACTGCATTAACACGAATCCCGAATTTGGCGCATTCAAGCGCAATTGCTTTAGTCAAACCAATAACCGCATGTTTACTCGCAACATACAGCGGTATGCCACCCGCAGCAACTAATCCTAAGCTGGAACTATTGTTGACAATCACACCTGCACCTTGTTTCAACATTTGTGCGGCTTCATACTTCATTGACAGCCAAATACCTCTGACGTTGACATTCATCAGGCGGTCGTATTGTTCTTGCGTTTGCTCGATCAAGGAGTCAGCTTCACCGAAAGTTCCGGCATTATTGAAGGCAAAGTCGAGGTGATCAAAAGTAGAGATCACCTTTTCTAGCATTCTCTGAATGTCTGCTTCTTGAGTA
>JAKSDM010000220.1 GCA_022360135.1 Pseudanabaenales cyanobacterium
AGGTCGCGCCGCCAGATCGTGCAGCTCAGTAATTCTCAGGGCCGCCTCTACCTGCTGTTCATCTTCTATACTCCACTGTTGCAGCCAACCCTGATGGGGATAGCGCCCTTGGGCGACTAGATTCCACACGGTCAGCCCTTCGGGGGCCGTTGGCCCCTGGGGCAGCAGCCCCAGCCGCTTCGCCACAGCCTTGGTCGGCAGTTTGAAAATCGATTCGCCGTCTAGATAGACTACACCGCCCTTGGGCTTGAGCAGTCGCCCCAACCCCTTGAGCAAAGTCGATTTACCGCAGCCGTTTGGCCCCACCAGCACGGTGATTTTGCCAGCTGGAATCGCCAGATCAAGGTCATCAATCACCGACTTGCTATCGTAGGCCAGGGTTAATTTGCGGGTAGTGAGAGCAACTTGGGTAAGAATGTCAAGCGCCATATTAGGGGAGCATTATTTGGCAGTAGATGAGGACTCTAATGACTATCAGCTAGAATTCAGCTAAAGTCACGCAGCATTTTCTTGATTTCAAGATTATGCATCTCTTCTTGACCAATCTTAGTGCGAGTGTATTCTTCCAGATAAATGCTTGCGTCTTTCACCACGTCCAGCAGTTTTTTATACATCTCTAAAGCCTTTTGCTCGTGGTTGAGACTTTCTTGTAATAGGTCTTTCACCGAGTGCTGATTGGTTTCTTCAATAGTCGAAATACGCTGACTGGGATGGCCTTCTAACCCGGTAATAATCTCACCAGCTTCTTGGGCATGCAGCAAAGACTCGTTGGCCTGGGCCTTGAAGAAGTCCACAATCAGAATGCGGTTGGGACCTGTCACCATCAGGGAGTAGTGAGTGTAGCGCACCACACCAGCTAGCTCAAACTCCATAATTTGATTCAGTAACTCAATCGTGTTTTGGGCGTCAAGATCTTTCATTTGCTTACTCAAAAATCAACGAGTTTGAGACTTGTCACTTGTCACTTGTCACTTGTCACTTGTCACTTGTCACTTGTCACTTGTCACTTGCCACTTGTTGTCAATAACTCACCTATAACCAATGACCAACGACCAATGACGATCTAGTTTTATCCATCCCGACTACGATACAGCAACCACAGAAAATAGGGTGCGCCGATAATAGCGGTGATGATGCCGCAGGGCAACTCAATCGGTGCAAATAGCAGCC
>JAKSDM010001597.1 GCA_022360135.1 Pseudanabaenales cyanobacterium
ATTGAGGATCTAGACATCATGAGGCTTGATACCTATTGTCGCTAGGACTTTAGAACTAAAGAAGAATTGGTACTTTTGGTTCATTACTATGTCCATGTTAGATCGTAGAGTGGAAAAAAAACTCCAAAATTAAGGTTGCCTAGAGTCAAAGAGACCTTCGAACAAGATACTGAAGCCTCTGTGTTAACCCAGATAGCCGTAAAATATCAAACATCTGAATCATCTAGGCTCTGCCGGTAGGTCGCTAGGCTAGGGACGAGGTCCAATGCAACGACATCTCTCATGAGAAAGAATCGAAATGGCCTGCATAAAAGATAGAGTTGATTACCTCATATCAATTCACACAATTCCAAAAGATCTAGTAGAAGGAACAACTTCCGATCAAGCCGAGATGCGAGATGTTTACACTCGTGTGGTAAATACTGATCTACTCTTCCCCGTATGGATGATTGATGAATACGGCTCAACTTGGATCGAAGTGAATTTCTTAAATGCCGATTCAAAAGCAGAGTTTCATACACTAAAACTTGATGATGACACTTTCACTCAGGTGGATTGCTGCGAAGAGTATGGAATCCTGAGAGGGAAATCTTCGGCGTTGCTAAAATGGGGGATGAATTGTATTTGTATCTATTTTCGGAAAAGTCATTGGGTCAAGACTTTCAAAATGATTGAGTCGAAAAGGAGACTATTTTGCTGAAATGAGCCGCTACGGCCAAGTAGAACCGCTTTATTTCGAGGCGATCAGGATGAGAAACAGAATTAAGAATTAGGGAGTCATCACGCAAAAGTGCTAAAGCTGAATTGATCGTGCAATATGTGTTTCAAACTTCGCCCACGCTTTCTCTCAATCGCGTTCCTAACCATTGGTGTCTGCACATCCCTACGGATCTACTATAGTTTCGTCCCGCGTGGTATGGGAGATCCATTGCCCTACTTGTTGGCATCTGGTTACGGCGGTTCGATCGAATCTCCGAACGGCAAAACCTACGATATATTTTTCAATGATGCTGGCGCTGCGCATTCCGGAAATCACTGGACCTGGATAATTGATAACGATTCGGTATTCGGCAAAAAGGTTGTGACCGAAGGGTACCTTGGTTCAGAATATGCTGTCTCTGGAAACGAAATTCCAGTATCTTGGGTTGATGACTTACCAATTATCCAATTTGCATCCGGACGTTACGAGGAATAGAAAGACGAGCATAGGAATTTAAGATGGCCAGAGTTCTGCTGTTAGTTCTGCTAGCCAGCCTCTATGGCTGCAGTGGGAAACATCTGTTTTTCGCTACGCAGGATCTTTCGTCAGCGTCAACCTCGTCAACACCAACCTCACCAGCGCCAACCTGGGAAAGTATGACGGAGAGTTACGTAGAGGCGAATACAAGTTGGATCTTTGGTTCTGGAAGATACACCCATGTACGAGAGAATACCGAAGATGGACAGCTTTTTGATTTCGTGCTCAAAGTAGGACTGCCTACAGAATGGACACCTGCAAAGGAAAGGGTAGATCGTTTATGGGGTTTTGGGATTGATCCTATCGACGACGAACCCGAAAGAATTCGGTCAGCC
This sequence comes from Pseudanabaenales cyanobacterium, assembly GCA_022360135.1. Taxonomy (GTDB): domain Bacteria; phylum Cyanobacteriota; class Cyanobacteriia; order Phormidesmidales; family Phormidesmidaceae; genus JAKSDM01. Next base: position 1,573 of record JAKSDM010001597.1, read on the forward strand.
CAACATGTTCTGGAGATGTCTCTCATGCTGGGAACTGAGTCTGTCTATATCCCAGAGTCATGCTACGTTGACTTGGTGGATCTTCGTGTTGATATGAACTATTTCTTAAAAAAAGATGAAGATGGGGCTCGTGTGCTGCTTTACCTGGAGGGGGCGGATGCTGGGGAGAGTTATAGGGCCAAGTTCACAATAGAAGAAGGCCAAATTGTGAAACGAGAAATTTGGGCAGGTCCATTCCCCGAATTCGGCGCCGAGGTGTTGTTTCTGGATATTGACGCCCTTTTTCATTTTATCTTGCCAAAACCCTGAACTAAAAACTGAACCAAAACCGCTTACTGCCCGTCAACCCATTTAAATCCCGAATCACCCGATTTCAGCAACTGAAAAGGAATTGATTTCAAACAAATTGTTGCCAGCTGTAATTAATCAGGAATCTTTTCTAAAGGCTGACATAACTTGTGATGACGTTAACGATATTGCCGTCATCTTTGGTAACGATGACGAAGAATATAAAGTGGTTCTTATCGAAGGGTCAATATCCAATAGAATCATTTAACTCAGGGTTTAGATGCCTGGAGACTTTAGTCGGAGTATGCTTACCTAAGCCTAGGAGTCACCCTCCAGATTGGTCATTTAAATTCCAGATCAATCCTTTGCCTGACTGGAATCCAGTGCACGAATTTTGCAACTCGATAGGAGAGCTAAAGCAACTTTTCGAGGCTCCCTAATGTCAGTAGTCCTAAAGTCCCAAAGGTTTATCGATCTTTTGCCTCATGCCTTTGAGCCATCTCCATCGGTAGAGTTGAGATATCCAGGCAAGCACCTGGGACAACAACAAGACAATACTGAGGACACACGATGAAACATCAGTTTTTTCTACAAATCTTGACTAGTGCTATCCTGCTAACTGGCGTCAATGCCGATAACGTTGTTGCCTCAGCCCAGTTTTCTGGGGAAAAACTGATAACGCCAATGGATAAAATGTTGAGCCAGGGGCCGGGTAGTGCTTGTGAGGATTACGACTTGCTTGAAGGGCTTGTGCTAACACCGGAACAGGAACGGTCTGCCCGCGCAGCCATAGACCGCTATAAACAAGCCTGGAGCCAAATGGCCGATCGGGCTGAATCAGAAGGCCGTGATATCTCCGATACTGAATTAGATGCGATAAATGAACTTTTCGTTGAACTTTTTACCCACCTTGAACAAGAATTGGGTCCTGAACAATTTCAACGATTCCAGTTTAATTACGATCGGCCCTACTATTCTGTGTTTGAAGGAATTTCGCTAACACCACAACAGTTACAGTTTGCCCGTGCAGAATTCTATCGTTATGACCAAGCTTTTACTAAAATAGTTGATCCTGTTGTGGACGAAGGCCGTGATTTTTCTGATCCTGAACTACAAGCGCTAAATTCGCGTGACGATGAACTTTTTGCCCGTCTCGAACAAGGATTGAGTCCTGAGCAAGTTCAACAGATTCGAGATAATTTAGATCCAGTCTATGGCATGTTTGAGGAGATTGAGCTAACACCGGAGCAAGATCAGTTTGTCCGCGCAGAAATAGATCGATATGAGCAAGCTTTGAACGAAATAACAGATCTTGCTGACTCAGAAGGCCGTGCTTTTTCTGATATTGAAAACGAATTTTTGACCCGCCTTGAACAAAGGTTGAGCCCTGAGCAAATTCGACAGGTGCGGGGTAATTTCGACCCACTCTATGCTCAGTTTAATATTACGTTTGAAGGGATTGAGCTGACACCAGAGCAAGACCAGTTTGCCCTCGCAGAAATAGAGCGATATTACAAAGCAACTGACGTAATATTCGATCAGGCTGAATAAGAAGGCCGTGGCTTTTCCGAGAGTGATTTACAGACGATAAATGCACTTGAAGATGAATTTTTGACTCGTCTCGAACAAGGATTGGACCCTGAGCAAGTTCGACAGGTGCGAGGTAATATAGACCCAATCTATAGTCTGTTTGACGAGATTGAGCTAACCCCAAAGCAAGACCAGTTTGTCCGCACAGAAATAGTTCGATATAAAGATCGATATAACCAAACTTTTAACGAAATAATAGATCGTGTTGAATCAGAAGACCGTGGTTTTTCCGATTCTGAAGAACAGGCGCTAGATGCGATTGACAACGAATTTTTGACTCGCCTTGAAAAAGGGTTGAGCCCTGAGCAAGTTCAACAGGTACGAGTTAACTTCACCTATGCTCTCTCTCCAGAAGCAGCATGTCTATTTGGAAGCTGATGTTCTTTGTCGATTAACACGCTTTTTTGACTCTTGTCAACTTTTGGGGAGTGAAAAAAATGACAAGTATTCATACTTATTCAGAAGCTTGGGACTCACACCATAGCAATCGCCATAGCTGAGCCATCATTGCCGTAGTGCGATCGCTACAATCACGGCGGTTCAATCCCTGAGGCGATATCAGGAAAGATCAATTACTGCCAATTACCCACGAGGATAAGCGGAGCCCAATAACCCGGATTCTTATCTTCATCAGCAGCATCAATTGCTGCAATTTGAGCGGTTTGCAGGGCTTGAGCTTTACTAAAGCTAGGGTTCTTTAAATTCTGGTAGAAATTGTCAATCAGCTGAGCGGCTGTTTCGTCATTGACTTTCCAGAGGGATGCGATCGCACTTCTAGCCCCAGCTCGAATGGCGACCCCAGCTAAACCCAACGTTGCTCGATCATCTCCGGTTGCGGTCTCACAGGCAGTTAGCGTAATCAGATCGATCGGGTCAGCATTCGGAGCTGCTTCACGGATAAGATTTTCGAGCTGACCAAACGTGAGTTCTCCTGATGCCCCTGAATCGCTTGATCCGGTCACCACAAAGGTATCTTCTGGAATCGTGCTGAACTGACCATGAGTGGCTAAATGCAGAATCGGATAGCGACCTTCTTGGAGAGCCGCTTTGAGCTGCTTTAACGTAAAATTTCCATCTAGAAGGGTTTTACTACCGGGAAGTTGTTCAGATACCGACTCTAATTCAGAAGGAACAAAGTTTAAGGCGGGAAATTCTCGTCCGCTCTCTGTGATGGTTTCTTGACTAAGACCGACTGCTAATGCCCGAAATCCTCTCCGACGATCCGCCCGAGAGGCAGTCAGACTTAAAGAAGGGGTAGTGGTGACGGCGTAGCGCTGAATCAGGTACTGATCGCCATCATGGAGCGCCGCAATGGGAATGTTGCGCAAGAATCCATCGTGGACAAACACCAATGTATTTATGTTTGCGGCTGTGAGATCCGCTTCAAACTCACCAATCAGTTGCTGATAGAGCTGTTGAGCCAGACTTTTATCATAGGCGGTAAGGTCTCGGAACCGTTTGAGGCCGCGACGAAACTCATTTGCAGTCTGCCTGAGCGCTTCGCTATCCTCAATCCCAGCGATTTTAGCGGCGCCGTTGGGGAAATTGGCGATGAGCACAGTGCGATTTGGCAACACAATTGAGCTAATCACGACTGTTTGGCTTTCGCCCTTGAGTAGACGGGCTCGGGCTCCCTCCGACGAAACCAGAACGCAGTCGCTGCCGAAGAAGTTTTGCAATTCCGCCAGTCTGAGGCTGTCTACCGTCTTTAAGATCTCCGAGATTCGGGTATTACTAACGGGAACAACCTGCTTCGTGGCGGCAATTTCAGATGGGGCTTCTAGCTGCAGCTCAATATATTGTCGGTAGACGGGCTCTACGGTGTCACGGAAGTCGAACTGGAGCTCTCGGTCTGCGGTCAGAATGTCGGTTCGAATCCGCTCTAAGGTGGCGATGGCCTGAGCGTAGGCGGCTAAAGCTTTTTCCGACTGATTCTGGCGCCAGTGGATACGACCGATCTGCCACTCCCACAGGTAAAGGCTATCGTTAGACTCAAGGGCGTTGCTAGCCGCCAGCTGGGCCTGATTCGTCAGCTGGGCGGCATAGTCTAAATTACCTCGGCATTCCTCTAGATGGCCGAGTTCGCCGAGGGCGAAGGACTGGGCGCGATCATCTTTGATCTGGACGGCGATATCGCGCCCCGCTTCTAGCCAGGTCTGCACTAGCGGGCTATCGAGGTGCTTGTCACAGGAAAAGTCATGGTGAGTGGTTTGGTATGACTTCGCTAGAGCAATGGCGGCATAGGCGGTTTCGCGACTGTTTGGGAGTTGGTTGATGAGCTGCTCTAGGCGCTGACGAGAGGCGATAGTAGCGTCGTTATTATCCTGATTAGCCTGGAGTTGGATAAACGACAGGACGCTAAGGTGCGATCGCAACTCGGTTTCTCTATCTTGCTGTTGTCGGGCCGCCTTAATAGCCTTGTCAAAATACCCCAGCGCCATTGTCTGGTTATCTTTGGCTTCTTCGCGCAACTTCTCGGCGACACTGCCTTGTCGATCCATAACATTCAACAGTTCAGCCGATTCCGCCCGGCGAGTGACGACCTCAGACAAGCGGGCGTAAATGTTGCCCAAGCCATTGAAAATCGGCGCTTCATACTGCTTGAGATGGTGGGTCTGCACCAGCTCTAAGCTTGATTTTAAGAGAGCTTGAGCTTGTTCGTATAGTCCTCTGAGGCGGTAGGTCTCTGCTAAGCTTCCTAAAGCCGCTGCCTGCCCGACCCAATCGGCGGCGGCCTGAGCGATGGCGTAGGCGCCGCCAGCGCAGTTGACCGTCACCTCTGCCGCCTGCTGCGTCAAAACTGCCGGTTCCGACCCACACAATAAAGCCGCCGCCCGTTGATGCTGACCTAGGCTGATGTAGACCTGGGCCTGCTCGGTTTGCATGCGCCCAAACTGAGTCGGTTGATTGTTTTGCTCGTAGGCGTCGGCGGCAGCTCCCCAGGCGTCAATGGCGGCTTTGGTGTCACCCATATGTTGGTAAGCACGGGCTAGGTTGGCGTTGATCAGGGCGCGTTCGGCTAACGCATCGGTGGGATAGGTCTCTAGCGCTAAAGTCCAGGTTGCGATCGCATCGGCATAGTCGCCAGCCCGATAGGCATTGACCCCCACCTGCACGAGTTGGGCAGGGCTGCGGTCTTGCGCCACAGCGGCGCTGGTCCAAAAGTAGTGAGAGGGAAGCCCCAACCCCAGCACGAGCAACAAACTGCAGAGAAACAGGATTTGCCGTGGACAGCGAGTTAAGAAACGACGTAAAAGGCCATACATCAGGAGATGCCCGTGGTATAAGTTGAGTGGTTTTTGGAGCGGCAAGATAAAAACTGCAAGTGGCAATTTTATCGGTCGCCCCTTAGCCTACCAAATTTATCCAGTAACAGCGCAATGGCTGATCACAAACTGCGATCAAATGGTTGGAAGTTTTGTTGCATTAGGGGCTCCAGCATTGTTGGGAGTCTTGCTTTTTCAACGACTTCTGTTGCCCAGAATACAATTGTTCCTGATCAGACCTTAGGTGCTGGGTAATCCGTTGTCACACCTTTCGATGCAAATATCGATCTCATCTCTCAATAGTCCTGAATTAATTAATGTGTCCGTTAGACTGCCAAAACAGACCCTTTCACAGCCTGATGAAGCTTTGCAGGAAACTACGGATTATCAGGAAGAAGTTGACCCTCTAAATGGATTTATCGGGACTGTGGCTCATGGGTCGCTGGCCTCTAGTATCGATGATGAACTTGATGGCGCCTAAACTTTTCATCGATACTTGGGGCTGGTTGACCCTCAACGACCGGAAAGAGACTCATCATCAAGAAGCCACCATTGTCTACAGACAGTTTTTGGCGGAAAAAGGCTTAATCTACACTACGGACTATGTGCTGGATGAGGCGTATAACTTACTTAAGCCGGGAAAAAATTAACCCCAAAATCGGCTGAAACCCTTGTGGGCTGGAACCATTTCCCTGTAAGGCTTCCCGCCTTAAAATATACGCCCTGGATGAGACCTATTGGATTTCAGCGAATGCCTCAATTTCCTATCTGAAGTTGACATTCAAAGCGCCATCATATGCTGTTGTTAGCGCAGCGATCGCCGCGTGAATACGAATTGTTGGCGATTCTTAACAATGCTTTTAGATCAGGATAAGATGGGTTAACGCCAGCCTGATCATCTGAATCTGTTTACGATAGCATTGCATTGAGAATTTTTACTCAGTTTCTTCAACCATAGCAATCCTAAATGATTTGTAAATATAAAAGGCTATTTAGAGTCTTAAAATCCCGATTAAAAGGTGATCTTCTTTTTAGTAGGATTCACAACTGGTTTAGGACTACTGTTAGTTTATCCGAGAAATTACCTGAAATAACTTTAAGTTGGGTTGACTCTACGGTGCAGTTACTCGATAGTTTGTAGAAGATTGACTTAAGCAAATCTTCCTAGTTGTTCCTTACCTCTAAGTCTTGATTTTTACAAATTTATTTCATGAAGCAAGTATTCTACGGCTCACTTTTGCTGGTGGGCGCTTCATTTTGGGTTGAGCTGTCTGCAGTGGCGCAATCTTTGCCACCCGATCCGGTTGAAGAAACCTTGCCGGGGCGGCCTGGGCCGCTGGACCCTTTGCTTGAGTTGCCGTCAGAACCCGAAGACCCGATTCAACTAGAAAGAGAGATGCCTACCCCGTCCCCTTTTGAAACAGAGAATATTCCGGCAGGCTCCTTCTTCGTAGAAGATATTCAAGTCATTGACAATACTCTATTTCATGATGAAATTGAGGCGCTTGTCCAACCTTTAGAAGGGCGAGACGTTACTCTTCAAGAGCTTTTGAACCTAAGGACAGCAATTACCAACCTGTATATCAAAAACGGCTATATCTCGTCGGGTGCGTTTGTCCCGACCAATCAAGATCTCAGCCGCGCAGTTGTCCAGATTCAGGTGGTTGAAGGCGGCGTCGAGCAAATTGACATCAATGGTTTGAGTCGTTTGAGAGACGATTACATTCGCGATCGCATTACCGGCGCCACTTCCTCCCCCCTCAACGTACGGCGGCTAGAGGAAGCGCTGCAGCTGTTGCAGATTGATCCGCTGTTGCAAAGTGTTGACGCCGAACTCACGGCGGGGAGTGAGCCAGGACAGAATATCCTGATTTTGGATTTAACCGAGGCTGATCCGTTTTTCGCCGATCTGGCGGTGAATAACTATCGGGCTCCCAGTATTGGTTCACTGCAGGGCTCCGTTGCTGCGACTCATCTGAACTTATTCGGTTTCGGCGATCGCCTGAGCGCCAGCTATGACTTGACTGAGGGCCTGGATGTCTATGAGTTCCGCTATGCAATTCCAGTTAACGGCCGGGATGGAACTGTTCAGCTGCGTTACGAAAACGCCGACAGCAACATTGTCGATTCCAGGTTTGAAGCGGCGGGCATCCGCAGCGAAAGCGAGACCTTCTCGTTTAACTTTCGGCAGCCTTTGAACCGCTCTCTGACGAACGAATTCGCCCTCGGTCTGGGATTTGATCTGCGCCAGAGCCGCAGCTTTATTCTGGACGACATCCCCTTTTCATTCTCAGTCGGCCCTGAAGCCGGGGTGTCAAAGGTGCGCACCCTGCGATTTTCCCAGGAATGGGTGAATCGGGATATCAACACGGTGCTGGCGGTGCGATCGCAATTCGGTTTTGGCCTGGATATATTTGACGCCACCGTTCATGATAGTGGTACTGACGGTCGCTTCTTCTCTTGGCTAGGACAGTTTCAGTGGGTCGAGCAGTTTTCGTCAGGCATGCTACTGGTAACCCGGATCAATACCCAATTCACCCCGGATTCACTACTGCCCCTGGAGCGCTTTAGCGCTGGCGGCGTCGATACTGTCCGGGGCTACGCCCAAAATCAGATTGTCACAGACAATGGCGTCACTGCATCGACTGAGCTGCGCTTTCCAGTAGCGGATGGCCTGAGACTGACCCCGTTTATTGATGCGGGCGGCGGTTGGAATAACCAAACTCCCGATCCCGATCCGTCATTTTTGCTGGGTCTAGGTCTGGGGCTGCGATGGCAGCCCACCGACGACTTCAACCTACGGATAGATTATGGTATTCCGCTGATTTCCCCGGGTGATGAGGGCGACTCTCTTCAAGAAAATGGAGTCTATATCTCGGTAAACTTGCAGCCGTTTTAAGCGGCCAGTCGCCCTTGCACTTTTCGGCAATGGGCTTCTGCATAGAGGTGTCAGCTGGCTTGCCGGAACCGGTAGCGGCGGCAATTAAAAAAACGCGTAAGCTAAGACAATACTGTTAGGAGGGGCCTGTGGATTGACTATTAATATCTCAAATTACGCTGATTTACTGCGCTGGTGGCACCAGTATCAGGCTCAAATGCTTAATCATGAAGCGGATATGATTCGCAATGGAGTGCTGCAGGACATGTTTGCAATTCGTCGCCGTCTAGAGCTGTCTTGTCTGACTCAGCCTAACGCCGAAGAGTTTGGCTGTGAAGACCACCTGGCTAAGCTAAGGCGAATTTATATTCTGCTTGAGAACCTCAGCGATCGTTTAGAATTGCCCTACTTGCAGGAATCTCTGCCCCTAGCGCTACAGCACGCGGTTCAGCCTTGGCGGGAGAGCGTCCGCCTTAGAGCCAGGTTGCCGCACACCTGGGAAGCCGAACCGGTTGAGCACACTCGGCTGTTGGTTATGTTGGCCGAAAACCTGTTACAGCATTTAGCGACAGCCGCCATATCGCCCCGTCACTGTGACATCACTTTGCAGCATCAATTCGGTGTAAAAGAACTTACATTTCATATGCTATATAGAGAATCGCCGCCAGCATCATTAACTGAACAGACTGCTATCTCGCTGAAACCTTTCCTGGAAACCTTCCAGATTCTGACCCAAGGTGACTATAGCCAAGATCTGCAAGCTCGCTCTTTAACTTGGGCGCTTCGCTGGAAGACTTAGTCCCAAGCCTATTCACGCCCTCACTAAGCCCCCCTGAAACCAATGGCTGCCTCTACCCCCCGCCAAAATCTCCTCGTTGTTGACGACCATGAGTCTGTTCTAAGTGGTACTGTCAGCGTTTTAGAAAAAGCATACCCGGATGCTGATATTCGCACGGCCACAACTGTTCAGGAAGTAAAAGAACAACTGGCCATTGCCGTTCCTGATTTGCTGGTGATGGATCTTTCTATTCCTGAAGCGACCGGAAAACCGTCTCAAATTGAGGCTGGAATTCAGCTCTTGCGCACCCTGATGGAAACCTACCCGGAATTGAATATTGTCGTGCAGAGCGCCCATGTGCGATCGCTCATCCGCCTCAAGCCTGCTATCGATACTCATCAGGGCGGATTCACCATCACCGATAAGAACTTGCCCATGAGAGAGATGCTGGAAAAGGTAGACTGGGCCCTTAAGGGGCTTATCTATACCCCCCGCGACATGCGCACTGGCGTAGAAGTGAAGCCGGAATGGTTGAAAGTGCTGCAGATGGCCTTTAGGGACGGACTGCAAGATAAGGCGATCGCCATCCAGATGAATGTGTCAGAGCGCACTGTGCGTCACTACTGGAGAAAGGTCCAGGACGCCTTGAATGTTTACCCTGAAGTTGGCAAGAATATTCGCATTCAAACCGAAATCCGCGCCCGCGAAGAGGGCCTGATTGATTAACCACGTTTGCAGAGATGCAGCTCTTTGTGTCTCATAGAGGATTCCGTCATGGCAAAACCTAGAGCAACGCCTCTAGTATGGGAAAAACTATCTAGAGTCAGCTGGCAAAGTCAGATTCTGCCGGGAATGATGGTCATTGGGCTGGTGATACTCGCCAGAGTCTTAGGACTATTTCAAGAACTGGAGTGGAAAACCTTAGACAGTTTCCTGCGGCTGCGCCCAGCTGAACCTCAGGATGAACGGCTACTAATTGTCGGGATTGACGAGGCAGATATTCAGCGGGCAGGCGTGTATCCGATTTCTGATCAGGATCTGGCGCTGCTGCTGCAAACCCTGGCCCAGAATGAACCCCGCGCCATCGGTATTGATATCTATCGAGATTTGCCTGTCGAACCTGGAAACGAAACTCTAGCCAACACTCTAAAAAGTTTGCCTAACGTCTTTGGCATCGAAAAAATTACGGGTGGTTTAGTTTCACCGCCGCCTGCACTGCCGCCTGCGCGCATTGGCTTTGTCGATTTTCCATTGGATCAAGACGGCTTTGTGCGGCGTGCTTACTTGGGCGCCTGGCCTCCAATAAATCATCCTGACAATGGCAGGTTTCGATTTTCTCTAGTTCTAAAATTAGCTGAAGCATACTTAGCTGAGGCAGGACTGACACTCGAAAATGGTTTGCAAAACCCTGACAACATGCGCTTTGGAGATACAGAGCTGTTTCAGTTTCAGCCAAATTCTGGCGGCTATGTTGGCGCAGATGCGACTGGGGTGCAAATACCGATCAATCCACGCAGTGGGAAATTGCCCTTTCAGAGGGTGTCGATGACCGACGTGCTGGAAGGTCGAGTCGAAGCCAGGTTGATCCGCGATCGCATCATCCTGATCGCGATTACGTCGCTAAGCGTAAAGGATTTTGTCAACTCTGCCGCTGTCAATACCGACAACCCTGGTTTGTTCTATGGCGTTGAAATGCATGCCCACATCACCAGCCAGATTCTCAGCGCCGTCCTCGACAATCGTCCTATGCTACGGGCCTGGAGTGATGGCTGGGAATATCTTTGGATTGTTCTCTGGGGCGGCGTGGGCATGCTGCTGGTGCGCTACATTGCCCGTCCCTCCTGGTATATGCTTTCGGTTGGACTAGTGGGGCTGGGACTGGCGGGGTTAAGTCTGGCGCTGCTTTGGCTAGGGGGCTGGTGGATTCCGGTGGTCCCAACCTTGATTGTGTTTGCTGTCAATGGCTGTGTACTGCCAGGGTTTTATCTCTACGATCAGATGTTGCGATCGTGCATTGATGAGCGTCAACGGGTAATCGAGCAAACCTACGACGCCATTCACAACGGTCCTCTCCAGACCTTAGCTCTGCTGCTACGGCAAAAAGAACAGCTCGATCCTCCCATCAGCGCCAGGTTAGAAAACCTCAACCAAGAGCTACGGGCCATCTACAACCGCCTGCTACAAGAATCGCTGCCCCAGGAAGAGCAGCTACAGTTGGGGAGTCAGAGTGTCGTTGATTTACGCAGTCCGCTTCACGAAGTGCTCTACGAGCTTTACACCGAAACGCTTAGGCGCGACTTTCCTGGCTTCGATTCAATTAAGTCGAAGGTGGTGAAGTTTGAGCCGTTGCAAGTTGAAGGACTGACTTCTGACGACCGGCGATCGCTTTGTCGCTTTTTAGAAGAAGCCCTCTGCAACGTGGGTAAACATGCTGTTGGGGCCAAGCAAATCACTGTGCTGTGTCTGGCGACGGAAGCTGAAAACCTGATTCGAGTTGAAGACAATTGCAAAGCGGGTAAAGACTTATCGAACCAAAACACGGCCGGTCGAGGCACCCAGCAGGCCCTAGCCTTGGCCCAACGACTACGCGGAACGTTTCAGCGCTCTTCATACGCAACCGGGACCTATTGTGAGCTGCGGTGGCCCCTACAAATATCTAAGCACTGGCGGCGCTGGTAGACGTCTTTGCTGAAAGCTGCAACAGTATTGTCTTTCAGGCGCAGTCAAGCTGGTTCAAACGTCGGCTGTATTCATAAAAGGCTTTTCCTATTGTAAAGGTGTCAATACGAGGGAGCTAGCCTAGCCATGCGCAGCGACATCTTTGACCTACTGCCAACAGTTCTACAAAAAGGATTTCCAATCCTCCTAAGTTTTCTAGATGACGTCTTGCTGTTAGGACTCACCCAAATAGGCGTCAACCTACCTTGGATGCAATGGTTTGGTGTGCTCCTCCTGGGCATCACTATGCTTTATTGGAGCTTCCATATTATTTGCTTTTTATATCAGAGATGCCGATTAGACTCAGGGGAGGTTTAGAAATAACTTCTTACTTTTGAGGGCTCAGAAGGCAATACTGTTCGCATAAGCTCCGGTTGTTGTAGAAGATCCCCCCAACCCCCCTTCAAAAGGCTATCCATTAATCGCATCTTTCTTAATAATCTTGAAAGTGTCTACTGGCGGTAGTTGTGGACATTTAAGGAAATGTAATTAGGTAGATAGAGCAGAAATATGCAGGGGGTGCTTAACGATGGTTCTTAAGCGCAATTGTTTGATTGCACTTGTAAATGGACAGACAGGGGCAGGGTGATATGGCGAC
>JAKSDM010001276.1 GCA_022360135.1 Pseudanabaenales cyanobacterium
GTTGCAGCGGCGATCGCACACATCCAAATCGTGACTGAGTCTGCCCAAGAAATGGTCACCACGGCCCATCAAGCAGAGTTGCAAATTCAGCAAACCGATCAGACTGTACAAGTTGGGCATGAACTCATCAGTCAGACCGTAGATAACATTTCCATCCTTCAGGAAACAGTGATGGCCGCCGCCGCCAAGAGCAAACATTTGGGCCTGTCCGCTCACAAAATTGCCCAGGCCCTAACCCTAATCAATGATCTGGCCATACAAATGAACCAGCAAGTCATGAATGTAGCCATTACGGCAGGGCGGGCGGGAGAAGGCAGCCAAGTATCCGTGCTTCCTGTGGCTGAAGCAGTGCGCTCCTTAAGTCAACAGTTAGCTGAGACAACCGCAGCCACTGAGCCCCTGGCGGCAGAGATCGAAGCCGAGGCAAAAGTCCTAACTGCTGATATGGAAGCCGGGACTGAACAGGTGTTCACCGAAACTGAATTAACCCAGAAGACTCAAAACAAACTGGATGAGATTGCCGCCGTAAGCGCCAAGATGAGCATGTTGGTGGGCAAGATAGCCCAAGCAGCGGTAGGGCAGGTGCAAACCTCGACCGCCGCCAGTCGAACTGCATTGGAAATAGCACACTTTGCTAACCATACGTCAGAACAATCTACAGCGGTGGTTAAGTCATTAACCACACTTGCCCTAGCTGACTCGGAATCGCCAACGACAGCACTCAACCCAAGCCAGGCTAAGGTCTCTCCTAAGCCTTTGGCAGAGAAGGGTTAGGTTCTCCCTCCCGCTACAATCAGTAGCGTTTTTTGCCCTGGCAAGATCAGATGATCCCGCTCTATTCCTTGTTCAGCCTAATCAAGCCCAACCTTTCGGGCAAAATCCCTTCTGGTAAAATAAGTCACGGTGCAATATTAACGTTAGTCATCTGCCAGGGACAACAGCCTGTCGCCCTAGAGTCCGCCATAAATTGTCTATTCCAGGTAAACCCGTTGTTTCCCCTGCAACCGCTTTACTTAACTCACCAAACGCCAAGCTGGGTGGGCAATCAGTAACCCGCACATTCGAGCAGAACTGAGCTATGAGTAACCTCCCCCAACTCCGTGATCAAGCCTATGCCTGCTTCTTGGCAGAAGCCCCGGAGTTGTTGCAAACCATTGAACAAGACCTGCTGACCCTTAAGGAGGATCGCAGCCTCAATAAAGCTTATAACCTGATGCGGACGACCCACACGTTGAAAGCGATGGCGGCCAGTGTAGGTTTGCAAACGATTAACCGGCTGGCTCATAATCTAGAGGATGTCTTCAATACGCTACATAACCCTGCTGTAGTAATCGATTCAGCCTTAGAAGCCTTGCTGTTTCGCAGCTATGAATGTCTGCGCCTGCTTTTAACTGCAGAATTCATCCATACGTCGATCGATGAAGCAGTGGTCTCTGAACAGGCGACAGCTGTGTTTGATCAACTGCAGAAGAAACTGGGGGGCTTTTCAAAGCAGGAAATGCAACTGCCAACCTCCGCTGAACTGGGGGCGGATATTACCCATTCCATTTTCTCCACCGTTGTTGAGGAGGGGTTAGCGGCCTTAGCTGGCGCTTTGAAACAGCCAACGGCAACGCCAGTCGATCGGGTCCTGCGAGAGCAAGCCGACGTTTTATTGGGTTTGGCGGAAGCTTTGGATTTAAAGGGGTTTGGGGCGATCGCCCAGACTGCGATCGCGGCTCTAGACGCCCATCCCGATCAAGCCATAACCATTGCTCAAATTACTCTAGCGGACTTCCGGCAGGGGCAAGCTTTAGTACTGGCGGGCGATCGCACCCGGGGCGGACAGCCGTCCAACACCCTGCAGCAACTCGCTGGCGTCCACTATCAGTCAATCTCTACCCACAAGCCAACCGATCAACCCTGGGTTGAACGACAACAACCCAACGTGGTGAGTAAACCAGACATAGACCGACCGACTGTCTCATTCCCCCAAACCATACGGGTTGATTTAGGGCAATTGGAACGCCTAAAACATTTAAGCGGTGACTTGTTAACCCACCAAAATCGACAGGATTCAGCCAAAGAGCAGCTCCAGGACACGCTGCAGAAATTAAGAGAAAAATTCCGGCAACATCGACAAACCCTGAATAAAATCTGGGCGCAATCCAAAGGCGGCCGGAATTTTCTGGGTGGAACCCATACTGAGGCTGCGGAAAAAGATACTAACAGCGAGCTGAATGCTCTTCTGCAGTCAGCCTTGGAAGAGATTGCCCACCTGGATGAAACCACCGGGCAGGCAGCATTAGTCCATCAACAATGGAGTCAAACCCTAAAAAACCAGCAGCAACTGGTCGCCATCCTTCAAGATGATCTGACAGAGGTTCGGATGACCTCCCTAGAGAATGTCTTCAACCGCTTGCAACAGATGTTGCAGCGCTTGGCGGCAACCTATAGTAAACCGACTCAGCTAACCCTAAGCGGCGCTCAGGTATTGGTGGATAAGGCGATCGTCGAAAAGCTTTACGACCCCCTCTTACACTTGGTGCGTAACGCCTTTGACCACGGCATTGAACTCCCTATAAGCCGTCGCCAACAAGGAAAACCCGAAACTGGCCAGATTCACATCCTAGCCTATCAGCAGGGCAAACAGATTTTGATTGAGGTCAAAGACGATGGTAAAGGCATGGACTTCAAGCAGATTCGTGAGCGCGCCATGCAGATGCGCCTACTGTCGTCGATAGAAGCCCGTCGTTGGTCTGATTCGCAGCTCTTGGATCTATTGTTCGAGCCCGGATTTTCGACCGCATCTGAGGTGAATGAACTCTCTGGGCGGGGGGTTGGACTAGACGTCGTGCGTTCTCAATTACAAGCTTTGCAGGGCTCAATCACAGTACGTTCAGTCCCCCAGCAAGGAACCACTTTCATCTTACAGATTCCCCTTACCCTAACGACGATGCAGTTAGATGCGCCCGCCCCACCTAGATGGCCCCCAACCGAACAGCATCATCTGACGGCGCCAGACATCCCCCTGGAGGAAGTTCCCCCAGCGCCTTCTCTAGAAGAAATTTGGGGGGACAGACACCCACTTGAGGGACCAAAGGTCGTTTTACCTGCCTCGGAGTTAACCCCCACAGTAGCTGCTTCAGCCAATTCCCGCTGCCAGCCAGAGTTGTCGCTGAGGACTGCCCAATCCTTTATTTGGATAGCCGACTCCAGGGTCTATGTCTTACCGTACAACTGTATCGAAGAACATTTGGCGACTAAACCGGATCAAATTGTCCAATCCCAGAATCAGCGATTCTTGCTCTGGCAGGAACAGCTGATCCGAATTTATCAGCTGTCCGAACTACTCGGCAGTAACCATCTCTCGCCATATGCAGCGCCAAATGCAGCCGCAGTTAGCCCCAATCATAGGCCGATGCTGACGTTGGTTATTCGCCAGGAGCGGCAAGTTGTCGCCCTAGAGTCGACCATTACTCGTTTGATCGTCGAGTCAGAACTGATGATTCAACCGCCGGATGCGGCGATCGCATCCCCTGGATATCTCTACGGCTATACCCATTTAGAGAATGGAGAACAAGTTCCAGTGATTGATGCAATGGCGTTGCTGAATCAGGTGACTGGCGGTCAAAACAAAACCATCGCCTCTACAGCGCCTTTGCCTGATCTACCCGACTCCACGTTGACGGAGAATGGGGCGCAGTCAACAATGGATACCCCGGTCGCGGCCCACCAAGGGATTGTTCTGGTCGTTGATGATTCCCCAACCATACGGAAGTTTTTGACACTCACCTTAGAAGAGGCAGGCTATCAAGTTCTACAGGCTCAGGATGGGCAGGAAGCAATCGAACAGCTACAGCAACATTCCACCCTAAAGCTGGTTATCTGTGATGTTGAAATGCCGAATTTGGATGGGTTTGAGTTTCTCAGCCGCTATCGCCAGGACCCGTTGTTAGCGAAAGTCCCTGTGGTCATGCTCAGTAATTGGGACAGCCCTGAATATCGGCAAAGGGCAATGCAATTGGAAGCGGCTGCTTACTTTACCAAACCCTATGCCAAACAAGAGTTTTTAGTAGCCCTCAACACTATTGTTAGAGGGCATCAGAGTCTGGCGTCAGAAAACCCATAGCAGATCTGTGGTCCATTTCTCACTGATATAGCCTGTATATCAGTTTGCGCCTGATCAAGATTAACCGTGCAGAATCGAATACTCCAGCGTTCACCATCCCGTATATTTTGGACTAGGAGGTGGGTGCGCTGCAAGCTGATCACCATCGCCTCTATTAACCGATTCTCTTGCTCGTCAAAATAGGTGATTTCCTGTCCAGGTTTGAGCCGACGTTTGATCTCTTCTATCCGTTCAGGGTTATCGAGTTGCTGATTAACCGCAACCATCAGACGGTACAAATCAAATAACGAAGCCTTATTGACTTCTGCTAAAACACTTGAATAGTCCATGCCGTCGACTACGACTTGATAAGCACTATTTTCTAGATATACAAAAATTTGAATGATCTGAGCGACTATTGGTCTAAGTTCAAGACCGTTCATCACTTGTTTCCATCGGTATTTGAACATTTTGCAGGCTGGGCTGTGGTAAGCTAGAAAAGTTGTTTAAAATCCACACATCCAGGGTTTCGGGTGTTTTTAGTTACTAGCAACTAGCCGTAGCGGTTGGCCGGTTCACCTGTTTCAGCTAAACACTAACTGCTAAATGCTAATAGCTTCTAGAGATGCGCCTGGATGGAGGCTTAACCCGAAATAAGGAGTATTCGTAAGACATGCCAGTCGTTGATTTGGCTCAATTGCTTGAGTCTGGGGTTCACTTTGGACATCAAACCCGTCGGTGGAACCCCAAAATGGCCCCCTACATTTTCACTTCCCGTAACGGCGTCCACATTATCGACCTTGTCCAGACAGCCCAGCTGATGGAGGAAGCTTACCGTTATATTCGGACATCTGCAGAACGAGGTCAGAAATTCCTCTTTGTCGGCACTAAGCGGCAGGCTGCTGGCATTATCGCACAAGAAGCCGCACGCTGTGGCTCCTACTATGTCAATCAACGTTGGCTGGGAGGGATGTTGACCAACTGGGCGACGATTAAAACCCGCGTAGAACGTTTGAAAGAGTTAGAGCGCATGCAAGAGACAGGTGCGTTAGCTCTGCGTCCTAAAAAAGAA
>JAKSDM010001330.1 GCA_022360135.1 Pseudanabaenales cyanobacterium
ATTAGATCACCATCTGACTGGCCTTGAGAACATCTGATGACTAATCATTGGGCAATCATTATTGGGATTAACCATTACCAGTCCTTGCAATCCTTAATGTATGCGCAGAGGGACGCCAGCAATCTGCGCCAGTTTTTGGTCAAAGAGGTTGGACTGGACAGTCAGCACTGTGTTCTGTTGAGCGAAGTTTCGCCCGCGATTGAAGAAGCGGCTGTTTACCCTGGCCGCGAAGAAATCCAGACCTGGATCAATCACATTTGTCAGGAAATTCTGAATGGGGAAGATTTACTTTGGTTCTTCTTCAGTGGTTACGGCGTTCAATTTGAAGGCCAAGACTACCTTTTACCGATTAATAGCGATCCAGAGCATATTCCGGAAACGGCGCTTTCCATCAAGTCCTTATTCGAAATCTTTAAGCAGGCGCCGACTGATAATATCTTGGTTGTGCTTGATATCAATCGCAGCCAAAGCTCCCTACCCGGCCATAAGGTAGGCGCTCAAACGATTGAACTGGCAAAAGACTTTGGGATTCCGACCTTACTCTCCTGCCAACCTGATCAGTTTTCCCAAGAAACTTTTGGAGTCCGTCACGGTCTATTTACAGTGGCTCTTCTAGAAGGAATGCGCTACCACGGGTGTGTGACCTTATCTCACTTGGCGGAATATATCAGCGATCGTCTGCCCGAACTGAGTGAACATCACTGTCGCCCGCATCAAACTCCGGTCGCTGTCATTCCTCCTGAGAAGAAATTTTTAATGGTGATCCCCCCCGGCGCGGTGACTCGCCTGCCAATGACTGAGGCTGCCGCCGCCCGGTGTGAAGTTAAACCCTCTGAGCTGGATTTAGCTGAATCTCAGGCTCCGCCAATCCCTTCCCGACAAGGCGCTGTTGAGAACCCGTCAGATGCCGCTTTAGTCTCCTCTTTTCCTTCTATACAGTCCTTACCTTTGGCGGAAGAGCCCGGATTAGTTGAAGCGCAATCGTCTGTTTCAGCAGGCGAACAGGAGGGCAACCTTAGGAATTGGGGAATTTTGGCCGCCATAGTGTTGTTATTGGCCGTCTTGTATCAGAATTCACCCCGCTTGTTTCCTTCTCAAGAAACAAGCGTTCCGCCAACCTCCCCCCCGTCCCCGCCAATGACTCCTGAAAATACAGCGGCGATAGGTGAGGAGACGCCAGTCGATGGCGAGAATTCCTCGGAGGTTGGCTCTGCCTCCGAGGACAGTGAATCTGTAGCAGCCATGCGCCCAACTCCCGAAAACCTGACAGAGGGCTTGTCGCAGGTAGCGTCATCAGAGAACTTGTCAGGAGAAACGGCGACAGAACTCTCTCCCTTATTTACCGAACCGATTGAACCGGTTGATTCCACCACTGCTAACTCCGCCATAGCGACAGCTCGCCAAGCCATAGCCGAACAGCGCTATCCAGATGCTCTGATTTTGTTAGAGCAAGCGCCCATCAGGGAGCGGACCGAAGACTATGAGACGCTCCTCTCTCAAGCAGAGGCGGGGATGGCTCAGTTAGAGCAATTAAATCGAGCCCTATTGGATGAGGCTAGAGGCCCGATTCAGCCGATTCAGGCTTCCCAATTTAACGATGCGATCGCCCAAGCTAGCCGCATCCGTCCAGGTGAGCCGGTCTATGAGCAAGCCCAACGGGATATTGACCGTTGGAGCCGAGTAATCTTAGATCTGGCTGAGGGCAGAGCAGCGGCAGGCAATTTCGCTGCCGCTCTCGCCGCTGCTGAACTCGTTCCTCCTGATCGTCCAGAAGTCTATCGCCTTGCTCAACTCCGGATTGGCCAATGGCGACGGCAGCAAGCAAACCGCCAAATTCTGCAACAGGCTCGCAACTCTCTGCGAGCTGGCCAAGCCAGTTCCTTCCATGACGCCATCGTCATGGTGCGAAAGATTCCAACCGATCAGCCAGAATATCCTATTGCTCAACAACTAGCGAATCAATGGAGCCAGGATATTCTCAACATCGCCCGCGCCCGCGCCGCCCAAGGACGCTTTCAAGACGCCATTCTAGCCGCAGATTTAGTTCCTCAAAAGACGTCAGCTTATGAACAGGCTCAAGCGGAGATCCAGCGTTGGCGATAACTACTTCCCTTCCCTACCCTCTCTACCCCCTATCACTATGCCTCCCAATCGAATTCAACCCGGTCCTGGCCAAGAATCTGTCTGGGACTATCCCCGACCGCCTAGATTAGAAGACTCATCTAAGCACATTCAGATTATTTTCAATGGGGTCACTCTGGCGAACACCCATAGCGCTAAGCGAGTACTAGAGACGAGCCATCCGCCAGTTTATTACCTTCCGCCTGAAGATATTCAAAGCCAGTATTTGCAGCAGACCCAGCGCGCTACCTTCTGCGAATGGAAAGGAACAGCTGCTTACTACACAATCACTGTCGGAGATAAACGGGCTGAGAATGCAGCTTGGTATTACCCCAATCCAACCCCTCGTTTCGCCGCCCTCAAAAACTATGTCGCTGTCTATCCGGGCCAGATGGATGCTTGCTATGTAAATGGCGAACCGGTGCAGTCCCAGCCGGGGGATTTCTATGGCGGTTGGATCACTCAGGACATTGTAGGTCCCTTTAAGGGGGGCGTGGGATCTTGGGGATGGTAACTCTATTGGTAGAGCAGGGGAAGCTTAAGGCCCTTCGCTACCTGTGCGGAGATCTTTGCGGGCAGATGTCAGGGTGTCGACAGCGTGTTTTAGTCGGGCCTCTAGATACTGCTTTTGATTTAATAATTGACGTAACTTTTGGTATCGCGCGATCGCCATGCTGATTACGACTAGCTGGTCGGGAGGACAAGGCTGGCACTGTAGCCTGCCTTCCTCATCCAAGCTGCAGAGACGATAGTGGGGGGCAGTCGTTTGATCAGCCGCTTGACTCCCTTGAGAAGATTGGGATGATGCCGATGGAGCTTCGCAAATGTCCTTAACATATTTCATCAGTTGTTCTGGCTCTCCATAGCGGAGAACCGCAGTATTCATTACATTATTGGCCTGCGAACCACTTACTTGAGGCTGGTCAGGAGCATAGGACTCCAGCCAGCCATCAACCAGCGGACCCTCCATATATAGAGCTTGAATCGCCAAGACAATCTGCCGTAGCTCAGTCTGCCACTGCTCCACAATGTGCTGAATATCCTGTAGCAAATTCATCGCCAGGGCAGGATTGGCCTCATGGCGATGGCTACTTAAACTGGGTCGCTTTAGCTTCGGTAAGGCAGGCATTGGGGGATCAAAAAGATTTATTGGGAAAGAGTGAACAGTGGCGGCGCTGTTGACTGACGAAGCAGCTTGAAGGGGATTAGTTTTGATTTTATCGGTCCGGATTTTATTATCGGTCCGGATTTTAAAAGAAAATTCCTGACGTCGCTTTCGAGGAGGGGTAGCCGAATTACCAGAGTCATGTTTCACAAGGTCGCCCTCTAAATCAAAGTTCTTTTCGCACGTTCCTCAGTGACCGATCAGTGAGTAAAGCATTAGTTATTA
>JAKSDM010001581.1 GCA_022360135.1 Pseudanabaenales cyanobacterium
ATCTCATCTTTTCAGAGTTTACTAACTGGTATGGTCTGGAGTGCCTGATTTTTCGTTGATACTGATTTATGCATCGGGATTGGTAAATCCCTGAAAATCCCTCTATGATAGGCTTTCAAGATTTTGGAGAAGTCTAATGATGAAGATGTGCGGATTGCGGTGCAAGTCATTTCTCATTGGAAAAACCCCGCGCTACTATTGGAGCTAGAAGCCATCATTCTAAGAGCCACTGCCCCCCCTTACAACGCCCAGATTCCGACTGAAAGGTGATGCTATGCAAGTCAAACTTCAAGAGCAACTTTCCCCCGCTGATGCCGAAGTTATATTAGGGCGCTTACCTGAGCGAATTCGGGCAGCTCTTATTGATCGCGCTACTGAAATTGAATATCCAATTGAAGCAGTTATTGAGATGGCGATCGCAAGTTTTCTCGACACAGATGCGCTGGGTTTCGCAGATTGCAAACCGGGCCGGGGGCAATAAAGCTTTTTAGTTGACGCTCGCAACGGTCTAATAGGGGCTGTGTAAGAATAACTTAGGAATTACTTCAGAGGGAAGTGAAGAGCCTGAAAGGCATACACAGAGATAAAGTATGAAGTTATTTTTGAACGGCCCCTAACAATTCGCTCCGAGCGAACTGCAGACATATCTTGGTCTTTGAGTTTAAGGTGATTTTCAGTCGCTCAAACGAACCGTTATGCGCCTTCAGTCGTTGGCAAGGGCGCACATGAAAAATCGGTTGAGAGCGTTCAGGTGAAAAGCGCTCTGCGTCTTAGGGACTTGCGGTTTAATAATGTACCAGTTAAACCTTTCATTTCACCCAAGCAAGGACTGGACTTGAACCGCAACTTTCCGGCTGAATGGCGGCTAGGGCATGAGCAAACGGGAGCGGGTCCCTACTTTTTCTGGAAGGCTTTCAAGGTTGCCAAATATTGACTGAGGAAAGGCAGCCCGCCAATCGCAGGCAGGATATAACGAGAGGTGCATAATAGCCCCAGAGCGGCCCCCACCGGAGGTGGGAAGTAGGGCTGATACAATTTTACTAAGGCAGCGTCCCGAGTACCGACCCCGGCAAAGGTTAGGGGTAGGAGTCCGGCCAAAATCGCCAGGGAAGAAAGGGCCAAACTATCGAAGAAAGGCGCTTGAGCCCTTAAGGCCAAGATGAACAGCCAGATTTGCAGCAGGTGTAAAAACCAGAGAAAAATAGAGGTGATTGTAATCTTCAGCAGTTGTCCTCGGTCACCCCAAAAATAAGCCTGCATTTCTCCCCAGGAAACTTGTAGAGTTTTGAGCTTGGCGCTAATTTTCTTGGGACTGAATCGTCTTCCCACTAGGAAGAAAACTTGGGCGAACTGACGTGATCCCAGCAGCATTACGCCAATGGCGAGTCCGCCTATGACCCCCACTGTCATCGTCCAGAAAAAGGCTCCTTTTTGCGGATACCGCAACAACCCGAAGGCGCACCACAGTAGGAGAGAAAGCATATCAGAAGCCTTCTCAAACACCACAATGGAGAGGGAGAGAGACCCACTCACCCCCCCTTTTTCTCGCATAAAGTAGGCTTTAGCAATGTCCCCCATCTTGGAGGGCAGCACCATATTCAAGACGCTGGCCGCCAGAATCAGACGGTTGGCTTCCCCGAACCCCAACTTGGCTTTGGGTGGGACAACTTGTTGTAGACGCCAGGCCGTAACCAATGTGATGGGCGCGACCATACCGAGGCTGATAACCATCCAGAAAGGATTACAGTTTTTGAAAACCTCAATCAATCCCCCAAAGTCAATTCGAGTATAAATAATGACCAAAATACCCAAACTGACCAAAATAGAAATAAGTCTTTTCATAGGTTCCTATTTGATAGGAGAAATAAGTCTTTTCATAATTCCCTATTTCGCTACTGCCCCCCTCCCTTTTTTCTCCTACCCGATCGGGATATCAGGAGGTCGATGAGAATCTCTATAACGTCCGCTCCAATTTCAAAGGTTGATCCGGCGCCAATTGTCTGACCTTGTCGGTTAAGTCCCACCAAGGTTGCAGTTGTCCCCTCTGAAAGGTGCGGCTCATGACCACATAGATAGACGTCTGATCACCCCCCATGCCAGCTGCCACTACACTTTCCCAAGACTCTGCCTTGAGTTCGTCAGTTAGGAGCCATTGGCCATCCCGCCACTGGAATTGTCGGGAAAACTGGAAAGGCGCACTCTTTTTACCTGTAATCAAGATCTTTTGCAACAGCTTGCGGATCAGGTTGGGGAAGAAGCGTCCAAAGGTGAGCATAACCCCCCGCAAAATGATCAAATTCAGGGAGGTCATTTGTTTTTGCTTAGCCCAACCCAGAGATCCTTGAAGGGTAATTTCGTCTTCGCCAACCTGAATTTTATAGGGTCCTACCAGATGACCCACAGCGTTCTTGATCGACTTGCCCTGTTTAATCTGGAGGGAAAATTGGGTATCGGATAGCACTAAGCGATCGCCCCGGAAGAATTTGAATGCTCCCCCCTTATTCAAGGCCAAGTAGAGCTTGGTGTCTTGCCGTTGATCAATCAAGATGCGGGCTTCGGGCAACCAGAGGCGCCCAGGGGTAGGCGGCTTCGGGGATGGGCGATTGGGGGCGAAGTCACGCCAAGCCAGCAGATAGTTCCAAGTGTGGTGACCAATAATATGATCGTCTGCATAGCAGGATCCTCGCCCCTGAGCCAGACCTTTAAGGAAGCCGTCGTTGACGCTAAGGGCTGGCGGCAACCATCGACCCACCAACTCAAAACCATGGGGAAAGAAGTTATAGGTGTTGCGGCTGGTGTATTCACCGCCGTAGGAGCCATCAGGATGAACAAAATGAGCTGCCAGGATGACGGCTTTGGCGATCGCATCCTTCAGGCGATTATTGGGTGTCAGTTCATAGACTCGAGCCAGACAAGAAATCGTCAGGGTATGATAACCGGGATCACAGCCTTCATATTCCTGGAACCATCCCTCTGGGTTTTGCCAGGCTAACACCCGCTCCAATCGTTGGGTTTTCGCCTCATCCCACTTTTGAGTGTGCAACAACCGGGAGGCAAGTTCCAGACAAAGAACAATCAGGGCTTGGTGATTTGTGAGGCGTCCACTTTCATGGTGGTGGGCCAGCCAGTCGGCCCGTTTTTCAAAAAACCGCAGGGCGATAGAGTTGTTTAATCCCAATAGTGTATAGCTCTCTAGACAGGCCAGCAGCGAAAATGCGGCGGCGCCGCCAGCTCGCTCAAAGGGAAAATAGTCGTCACAGGACCCGTCCCGATGGGCGCTACGAGCAGCGTAGAGAATTCCGGCTTCTACCCATTCTCGCAATACCGGCTGCTGATAGAAGGGATTGTCAGGCAAATCGGTATCGTAAGCCAGCGCTAGCGGCCAGACAAATTCCTGGGACATACCGCTGGGGAAATCGATGATCTTATATTGCCAAAAGTTGCGATCGAAGCAGCCATAGGTAGGGCTATGGGGATTGCGATCCTGCAGCGTCAGAATTTTAGGAATTTGGGCGAGGGCTTCACGGGCAAATAAATCTCTACTCATAATGACTATTTTTTGAGATTTGTATTAGTCTCAATTTCAGTTCGACGCAGTCGAAGCTGGATATCTTCCAGCAGCTTTCGGTTAGCAGAAAGGAGATCAGCAACCAGGCCAAATACCCAAAGTTGGAAACCGATCAAAATCAAGATGGCGGCCAAGACTAAGCTAGGTACATGACTTCGCTGAGTGCCTTCAAAAGCGAATAGAATTAACCACCGAACGCCTAGCAGGAAGCCAAGTGAAAAGGGAACACTGCCAAGCAACATGAAGAACTCGAGGGGGCGATAGGTTATGAAGATACGTAGGATTGTCAGGAGTGAACGGCGCACATAAGCCGAGATACTCTTCACCAATCGAGAGGGACGGAGATAGCCATTGGTGTGAATCGGCACGGATGTAATCGCCATCCCCTTCTGTCCTGCCTGGATGATGGTCTCCAATGTATAGGTGTACTCATTAAAGACATTGAGCTGCATCGCCGCATTGCGACTGATGGCTCGGAAACCGCTGGGCGCATCGGCTACTTTGGTGTTGCTCGCCACCCGCACAGCCCAACTTCCTAGTCCCTGCAGACATTTTTTAATCGGCGAAAAGTGTTTAATTTGTCGGATCGGCCGAGCCCCCACGACAATTTCAGCTCGACCCGCCAGAATCGGTTCGACCAACCTGGGAATATCTCCAGCATTGTACTGATTATCCGCATCCGTATTGACAATAATGTCTGCTCCGGCCTTAAGACAAGCCTCCAAACCGGCCATGAACCCCCTAGCCAGTCCTTGATTGTGTTCAAAGCTAACAATATGGTCAACTCCCCACTCTCGGGCCACCTCAACCGTACGATCAAGACTGCCGTCGTTGATAATTAACCACTCAACTTGATCAACGCCGGGAATTTCACGAGGTAATTCAGCTAGCGTTATTCCTAAGGTTGATTCTTCGTTATAACAGGGAATTTGAATAATCAGCTTCATAGTAATTGATATAGCAAAATTGAGCTGTAATCTAGGCTATTAAGAGTCAGATAGCATCGGGCTGGATGTTGTCCAAATACTTAATGAATCGCCCTCCCCTCCTCAATCACCATATTCCACTTCCAACTCAGAGAACCGCAAGTAGCTCCCCCCAGCTAAACCGGAATTCCTTGCTGTAGGCGTCACCCACCACCATTCCGTCACAATCCGGACTAATTCAGCACTGACCAACTCTGCAGAATCTGAGGGAGTCCCCACCATACTTAGCACATCTCTTAACATTAGTTGACAAAACTGTATTCAGTTGTCGATGGGTGACTCTCCAATCGTTAAGAATTGGTAAATCGGCTGGATTTTCCCAAACTGTCATGGCTTATAGCAATTAACACAAATCTGACGCTTCAGTATAGCTGCGTCAGTAAAAGGAGCCAAAGTCAGTGCATTCACCAAGAAGCCAATCACTGTCAAGCCGATCAGCCACTTGCCCTATCGCCGATTAAGCAAACCTATCAGAACCCAAAGACAATGTAGAATCGGGAGCCAAAAACCCGGCCCCCAATTCCATCCACTAAATCTCCAATAGGATTGATTCCCATTTCGACTTGCCATATGTCATAGCTGTGCTGAGCTTAAGTCTTAAGGTAGTTTTACTAAAAGTTGCTCATCTTCGCCCAATCTTTGCAATCACCCTTGTTTAAGGGTTAAGCCAATGTGAAGTTCCTCCCGTTCGAAAATTATGGGGTTGAAAGAATTATTTTTTGGGGCATGGTTATACTTTGCGCCTCCAAAGCAACCGCCAAAACGATCAGCCAGTCACTAAATATAGATTCTATAGAATTAACTCTGATTAATAACTTGCCAGGATCGTTCCGACGGATCAATTGGACTGATAAAACCTAGCAAAACAACCTAAGAATATTAATACGAGCATAAAAATATTTTCTATCCGCCTCATTGTCAATAATCCTACTCATCGAATCGCCACAAAAAGGATAGCATTTCTAGATGTAGATTACGTGTAACTGCTGATCAACTGTTATAAGCATAACTTTTGGAATCCCCCAAGCAAGCAAAGCGCAGATAAAGATGTCTGAGGGTAATTGTAAAGTTTGGATCAAGTGTAATTCGCTGGAAATTTTGAAAAATTCCTGCTCGGAATTACCCCTCTACAGCATATTTGAGAGACTCACATTGTATACTTATAGAGTAAGTATAAGTCAGGTGCTAGCTATCCTTTTTATTACTGTCTATTAGATCAGGAATAAAACAGTTAATAAAGGAACTAAGCTAATAAGAGAGAGAACATAACTTCATGAGTGCTCAGAAAACTTCATATAGGTTTTATGCTGGTTACTTGGACATGAATAGGGGAAGTTGATCTACCCCTCCAGCTCAAGCAATCCCTTTGGTAGACTCGATCAGCAACTGCGTCGACTCAATCCTCAGGTTGATTCTGACATTTCTGATTTGCTCAATCCAGTTTGGGTACAGGTTCGGCATCTCATGGCGGGAATATCCAGTGGGTGTACAGGATTATGAAACAATCTGCTGGTTAGTTGCTCAATGTCAACTCGCTTCAAACAATTCCCCCAAAGGGTTCGGATCCTCAGGTCAAAACCCCCTACAAAATTGCCTGTATTGATGATAGTTTGACTGCCCTGAAGACGATTGAAGCCTTTTGGGATGATTAGGTTTTCAACGTGGTTGGGATAACAAATTTAGGCAGCGCCCTAATGCAGATGATTCGAATCAAGCCTGACTTAATTTTTCTGGATGCAGCCATGCCAAATTTGGAGGTTATGAACTTTGTTCCCTGTTGCGGCGATATACCGTATTCAAGCAAACACCCATCATTGTGATAACGGAAAATAGCGGCTTGATGGATCGGTTAAAGTCAAATTTCTCTGGGGCTTCAGACAGTCTTGCTAAGCCATTTACCCAACCCGGTTGGCTCAAAATAATCAGCAAATTCTTGAACTCGATCGCCGGTTGAGAGAGCCCCCTAAATCCTCAAACCACTCGCCGAAGTCAATTTTCTCAACAAATGTAGTACAGGGCATTGCAGTTCAGATGAGGGTTACGTATTATTTTCTCACAACTCGCATGATGTTCAAGATTTTTCAGGGGTAGGGATCAAATTGACAACAACAGTCTTAGTTGTGGAAGACACGATTTCCGAAAGGGAGCTAATCAGCCGCTATTTACGCCAGAGTGGTTATGCCGTAATGAATGCAGCGAGTGGGAAAGAAGCGCTTGATAAAGCAATTTCCCTCAAACCCAATGTCATCATCACCGACGTTGTGATGCCCGGAATGAGTGGATTTGAATTGTGTCGAAGCCTGAAAAATCATCCTGCCACCGCCGCAATCCCGGTCATTCTTTGTACGTCTAAAAATCAGCAGCTTGATCGCCTTTGGGGCGTAAAACAAGGAGCCGACGCCTATATCACTAAGCCCTTTACTCGAGAACAGTTACTTCGCGCAGTCGAGTCTATGGTGATTTAAATAGTCTGCGGAAATTTCTAGGATGCGCTCAGCCGCATGACCATCCCCGAAAGGATTCACAGCAGTAGCCATTGTCTGATAGGTTTCAGGATGATTGAGTAATTCTGCTGTGGCCTGAAAGATTTGTTCTGAGTCAGTGCCGATTAACTTGGCTGTGCCAGCGGTTATTGCTTCAGAGCGCTCGGTTGTTTCTCGTAGCACCAGCACAGGCTTGCCCAAGCTAGGCGCTTCCTCCTGCAACCCGCCTGAATCTGTCAAGAGTAGGTGGCAGCGCTGAATAGCGCCAACCAGTTCAGCATAATTCAGCGGCTCCGTCAAAAAAGTCCGAGGATGATTATCCAGTAAAGTTTTGAGGGGGTCCCGAACAGTTGGATTGCGATGTAGGGGGAGGAGAAGGGCGGTATCGGGAAACTGGTCTAGCAACTTGAGAAACCCCTGAGCAATGTCTTGTAGGGGTTTACCCCAATTTTCGCGCCGATGGACCGTCGCCAACAACGTCCGATAGCGTCCCCAATCGAGACCAGCGACCGGACAATCGGGCTGGCGCTCAGCGACGTTGAGAAGGGCGTCAATAACCGTGTTGCCAGTGTGGTGAATTGCACCCGTCACCCCGGAGCAACGAAGATGTTCAACGGCTAGAGGGGTAGGCGCAAAGTGGAGTTGCGTGATCTGAGAGATGAGTCGTCGATTGGCCTCTTCCGGATAAGGATTATACAGGTTATCTGTGCGGAGTCCTGCCTCAACATGCCCCACTGGAATTTTCTGGTAAAAGGCTGCTAGAGTAGCGGCAAAGGCTGTGGTGGTGTCTCCCTGAACCAGAACCAATTGAGGCTGTAACTGTTGGAATAGGCGCTCTAAACCCTGCAGACTCCGGTGGGTAATATCTGTCAAGGTTTGTTTGGGTTGCATGATGGCCAGATCATGATCCGCACTCAGATGGAATAATTTCATCACTTGGTCGACCATCTCTCGGTGTTGCCCAGTGAGAACAACCTGAGTTTCAAAGGTTGACGATTGTCTAAACTGCTGAATAACCGGAGCCAATTTGATGGCCTCAGGACGGGTTCCAAGAATAATACAGATTCGATGAGACTTCAGCATTCAATTTCAAGAATTATTGATTAGCCTGTCATACAAAGGGGGTTAGTTCGCAGGGCTTAGAGAAACGGGTTTGAAGAGCAAAGCTCTACATCCCCCAGCCCCTTGGTCTAGATAGCGAAGGTGAGCTAGCGTAGCTTATCTTGGGACAGTTTGGCGTCAATATAGAAGTCGTATTCGCAGAAATTCGTCTGCACTTATCAAAGTCCCTCGTCTACAAGGATAAGGATTTAATGTAAGCATTCACCATTGGAATAC
>JAKSDM010000467.1 GCA_022360135.1 Pseudanabaenales cyanobacterium
GAAATGTTAGCGGCGGCCGATGTGTCTCTGATTATGCAGAAGCTTAGGGTGGTAGGCTTTAATATGCCTTCCAAAACCCAGATACTGTTGGCTAGCGGACGGCCTATTATTGCCTCTGTACCTGATGCGGGAACAACCGCAAACGCTATCCGCCAGAGCGGCGGCGGCATCGTAGTTGAACCAGAGAACCCAACTGCTTTAGCCAAGGCAATTGTTGAGCTGTACAATAACCCCGCTAAGATGGAGAACCTGGGCCAAGAAGGGCGGAAGTTTGCTGTGGCTAACTACTCGTTTAAGCAGGCGGTTGATCGATACGAAGCCCTATTTAAGCAACTGACAGCACCCCCCAGTCCGCTGCTGACAGCGGAACAAAGTCCAAGAAGGACGTAGACCGCCAAAACCCTTGCAATCAGGCAGGCCGACTTTTATTCAGCCTAAAGCATATAGGCAAATAAGCTAACCGTTAACCAATGACTGTGATTAAGCAATTTGCAAGATCATGCCTTCTCGAGCCAGACGAGCATTGGAGAATTTAGTCTGAATTTCCATCTCGATATAGTCTAGGGAATTATCATCATGGGCAGGGCTGTGGTGAAACATAATTAGTTGACGCACACCCGCATTCCTAGCAATTTCTACACCCACTCGCCAAGGCGCTAAATCGGTATCCTCATCGCTTCCCTTGTCTGGGTGCGGACTGTCAGTATAGGAGCCGTCATAGATCAGGAGATCGGCTTGATGCGCCAGGTACAAGAGGTTTTGGTCCTCTGTGCTAAGGCAATGATCGGTATCGGTGGCGTAAACAACAGAGTGTCCTTGCCAAGTAACCCGATAGCCTAAGGCGCTGGTTGAGCGGTTAAGTGAAATTGTTTCGACAATAATGTCGTCTATTGGAATAATGTTTCCGGCTGAGATGTTGAAGAATTTCATCTCAGAACGCATCTCCTGGAGAGGAGTGAAAAAGTTTGGGCGCAGCATTTGATCGGTGAGGCATTGCTTGATAGAGGCTCCATTTGCTGCCGCTGCTCCATAGATATGAAAGCAGTTACCTTCAGTAAAAGCGGGAATGAAGAAAGGAAAGCCCTGGATCCTATCCCAATGGGTATGGGTGAAAAAGATGTGAGCGTTGATGATTGATCTCTGATGGAATAAATGTTTGCCCAGGATTCTGAGTCCTGTACCCCCATCGAAAATGAGTCGTTTTCCGGCAACCATAATCTCGACACAGGCCGTATTGCCTCCGTAGCGAACGGTGTCGGCCCCAGGCGTTGGAATACTCCCCCGAACACCCCAAAACTGAACTGTAAACTCTACAGTTTGCTCTGCTGCAGAATCCTCCGTTGGTGTTTCGCTAATGGGGCTATATGTCAGGGATAGGGAGTCAGAATCTGACATTTGAATTGAACCAATTCCTAACCGATAGAATGGATGCTAGCCGCCTCGTTGTTTGAGGTATCTGGATATACTGATTTGGAGGGATGAAGTCCAACCAGATGCATTAGTTTTCAGGAAGGGCAAATTTGACTATAAATTCAATACTTCACCCTGTAAACACCCAACAGTAATAATTTCGTCAAGTAAATTTTTCGAATCGTAGTTTAATTAACATTAATATTACGGCAAGAAAACTTGCTCTTAAGCATTTTTTCAGAGGACTATATAGATAGTCATAAATCGGCTATACATATAATTGGCTATATATGTAGTCATAAAATCTAGTCATAAATCGGTGGGTAAGACCAGATGAGGTTACATGGCTTGAGAGCTAATTTATAAACAAAAGCTTAAGAGGGCTATATCCCAGTTTTAATAAGCAATCTGGCGATTGGCTCCAGGAAACCGGTTCACTAAGCGCCTATTGGCTAAAACCATTGTATTCACTCAGATCGACCGTCCTTTA
>JAKSDM010001509.1 GCA_022360135.1 Pseudanabaenales cyanobacterium
CCCTACTAAAGCTGGCCAGGGTGCTGCGGCTAGCCCCACTTACGAAGGGCTACCGTGTACACAGATCTCGACCCCGATTGCGAATCTACTGATCTGGCCCCCCTAACCCCCAATTCTGGGGGGGATCAGAGTTCAAAGTCCCCTAGAATTGGGGAATTTAGGGGGCTGAAATGACTCCGGTTCCGACTTGTGTGTACACGGTAGCTTACGAAGGGGGGGATAGATGCTGAGTCCTCATCATTTCCTAGGTTTATGTCTCAAGACAACCTCATTGCCGCAGCTCAACAGGCCCATCCCCAAGCACTTGCTATTGTGCTCAATCGGTTGCTCAAGTCTCGAGGGGTTCAAGCCAGAGTACAGCGCCAGGGGGCGGACCTTAAGATTTTGGTAGAGGCCAAACGACTACCTGATCAAACCGCAATCGCGAATGGGATCCGCGATCGCCTTGATCAATTGGGGATTCAGTCGATTCAAACGGTTAAACTTTATGGCTATCAAACTGGCGCCACCTTCCCCATTTGGACCCAAACCCTTCCCTTGAGATTCGGACCTGAGTCTCAATTGGAGACAACACCTTCACCTCCAGTTCCAGTTTTAATCAGACTTCAGGGCCAACCTGCTGAACCTTTGGCTCCGCTGCGTCAGCCTACTACTTCCTCTATGACTCAACGGCGCTCTCCCCAAGCCAATCCGTGGGGTAAGTTTCGGGTTCGCAGTATTCTCCTTTGGGCCATTTTGTTCAGTATGATACTCAGCTTGGGCTGGAACCTCTTGATTGGGGCGGCAGGGTTGGAATTCAACGATCCGATTGGAGGGGTGATTTCGGGACTGGCTATTTATGGCCTGCTTTATATTTGGGCCTTGGGACAATTTAGGACATTTCATATTAACCATCAACGGGTCATCGGCAATATCCCTAAGCGATATCCTTGGTGGCGACCGTTGGGCTTGGTGGCGGCTATTTTTCTCTTTTCTCTGGGCTCCTTTCAAATAGCGTTTTATGGTATTTCATTTTGGTTCCCTAACCTGGTAGAGTCCATACTAAATAATGACCTTGTGGCCTCCGCCCATGAGACTGCCTATCCCAGGCTGACGCACCTGCTCCAGATATTCATGGTGGTGGTGGCGGCTCCAGTGGTGGAAGAATTTTTGTTTCGCGGGATTATTTTGCATCGCTGGGCGGAAAAGTGGGGGCCAAGCAAGGCGTTGTGGAGTTCCGCCTTTTTATTTGGGGTGCTCCACGCCAATTTTGTGGGCCTGACGATGTTTGGCCTAGTCATGGGCTTGCTTTACCTGCGTACTCGCACCCTGATTGTGCCGATTGTTTGCCATGCGTTTAATAATGCGATCGCCATTGCTTTCAATCTCCTCCCTGGCGATTCTCCGGACCCAACCCTGACCTTAGAGCAATTTCGAGCCGGTTGGTGGATGGGTGTTGTCTGCCTCACCCTGGCCCTGCCCTGGCTACTCCAATTTATTTTGCGGAACTGGCCTCACCGAGATGCTCAGTTTCCCTATGGGTTGAATTCAGGCCAATCCCAAAATCGCTTTGCGGCGCTGAATGCATCTTTGGCGAACTTGAGTCCATTCTCGTAGGAGAAATCCCCCTCGTTATCCAACCCTACCTGTTTGCCTATGGTGCCAGTTTGTCCTCCCCGAACGGTGTCGATGTTGACCCGCGATCGCGTGCGGCTCGACGCCGATGTGTATACTCCCGATGCGGCGGGTGAGTTTCCGGTATTACTGATGCGTCAACCCTATGGGCGGGCGATCGCCTCCACCGTAGTCTATGCTCATCCCACCTGGTATGCGGCTCATGGCTACATTGTGGCGATTCAAGATGTACGCGGGCGGGGAACATCAGAGGGAGCGTTTCGCCTGTTCGCCTCGGAAGCTGAAGACGGTTACGACACGGTGAACTGGGCGGCGACGCTGCCTCAAAGTACGGGTCAAGTGGGAATGTATGGGTTTTCCTATCAAGGCATGACTCAGCTCTTTGCCGCGGCGGCTCAGCCTATGGCCCTGAAGCTGATTGCTCCCGCCATGGTAGGCTATAACCTCTACGCTGACTGGGCGTATGAAAACGGCGCCTTGTGTCTTCAGGCGGGCCTGAGCTGGGCCATTCAACTGGCGGCTGAAACTGCTCGACTGAAAGGAGACGAATCGGCTTACCAAAAGCTCTATGCGGCTAGCCGCAATCTCCCTCTGCATGATCCCATCCCGGCTCGACCTCAGATTTTAACGGAATTAGCGCCGGACTCTTTCTTTCATGACTGGCTGGATCATCCTGAATTTGATCATTACTGGCGATCTTTGACGCCCCAACTGGCGGCTGTAGATTTGCCCATGCTGCATCTGGGAGGGTGGTTCGATCCCTATCTGCGAGGCGATCTGCGACTATTTAAGGAAATGTGCGATCGCAGCGCCCATCTACAGCATCTCTGGATTGGCCCCTGGGGCCATCTCCCCTGGGGGCGCAAAGCGGGCAGCGTGGATTTTGGCCCCACGGCCAATAGTGCGATCGATGGATTGCAAATTCGTTGGTTCGATCATTTCCTCAAAGGCAAAGACACTGGACTGGGAGAGCAGCCGCCGGTTTGCCTATTTGAAATGGGAACGAATCACTGGCGCCCATTTGGGCAATGGCCGACAGGGCGCCCCAAACCCTATTATCTCAGCAGCACGGGACTAGCCAGTATGGGTCAGGACAATGGCGCCCTGGTAGAGACGTTGCCGACAACGTCTCTACAACAGAGGGATGTTATCGTACATGATCCCTGGCGTCCGGCTCCCTCCCTCGGCGGTCACGCAGCGTTTCCGTCCGGCTCATTTGACCGCTCGGGGATAGACTGTCGCAGCGATATCCTCACTTATACGACTGCGCCTCTGAGCGAAGCTCTAAGCGTGGCCGGAGAGATCGCGGCGGAAGTCTATTGCACTGCCGACACCCCCAGTTTTGATCTCTGCGCTGTGTTGTCAGAAGTTCATCCCAACGGCGCTGTCTATAACCTCACCCAAGGATATCGGCGGATTGACAGACCTGTCGATTCCGCTCAATCCGTTACCGTTCCATTTCACCCTACCTGCTTCTATATGGCTGCGGGCAATGCCCTGCGGGTTAGCCTCAGCGCCGCCTGTTTCCCTGCCTACGCCGTCAACCCTGGCACTGGGGCGCCACCGGGCGAAAGTCGGTTGATGAACGCCAGAATCATCACACTGGTGATTCATAGCGGTCAAGATTATCCGTCACAAGTAATGTTGAGCTTGCCCACCCGCGATCTACATCACAGGCCGTCAAGCCTGTAACAAGCGGCATCGCGCAGGTCGTCAACGAAAATCCACCAGGGTGATCGCAGAGTTTTTGGTAGATTTGCTACGAATTCTCCCAATCGGGCGAGGATGACGGTAATCTCAAATTACAATGGATGCTCCTTGTTGATCTTTTTTCGGAGTTTTTTTCTCCAAGGAAGGAAAGATGACTTTAGCGACAGAAATCGAAGCCAAGCAGGCGAAAATGGAGTTGTTGGTAAATGAGGTTCAGGAGCTTCGGAAGGCTCCTATTGTTAAAAAAGCGGTAATGGAAGGTTCTATCAGCAGCCCCCAGCACCGGCAAGCTGCGATCACCATAAAGACGGCGGCGATCGACCAACTGAAGGGGGAAATCAAGCTTCTCTCCAAACGGTATAAGTCCTTGCTGCAG
>JAKSDM010001483.1 GCA_022360135.1 Pseudanabaenales cyanobacterium
GTGTCCACTGGAAAGCGATGGAGGTAGCTTAGAGACGAATACCCCGTACCAAAATCATCAATCGCCAACTGAATCTGGCGAGCTTTGAGTTGCCGAAGTAGATTAGCAGCCGATTCGGCATTTTCCATGATCACGCTTTCCGTAATCTCCAACTTTAAGTAACGGCCATCCAAACCCGTTTCCTGGAGGATGCGATCGATCTGTTCAATCAGATCCGGTTGGGCAAATTGCTTCACCGATAGATTGACGCTAATCTTCAAATATTCAGCCAGATGCCTACTTTGTGATGATGTATCAGCCTTAAATAGGATTGTTTGGCGCCAGTGTTTGAGCTGTTGACAGGCCTGCCGCAAAACCCACAAGCCAATAGAGGTAATCAAACCCGTTTCTTCTGCGATCGGGATGAACTTGGCCGGTGAAATGAAACCCCGTTCCGGATGGGGCCAGCGAACCAGCGCCTCAAATCCAGCAATCCTGCGCGTATTCAGAGACACGATGGGTTGATAGTAAAGCAGAAATGCCTGATTCTCAACGGCCCTGCGTAAGTCAGTCTCCAACTGCCAGCGTTCTGAGGCTTGCTGGTGCATATCTGTATCAAACACCTTGTATTGGGCTTTGCCCAGCGCCTTGGCTCGATACATCGCGGTATCGGCGTCTCGCAGTAGTTGTTGGGGATGGTCATAGGCTGCTGTCCCTAAGACGACGCCAATACTGGCGTTGATATAAACTGCTTGCTGGTCAAGACGAAACGGTGCTGTCAGCGCCTGCTGGATTGTCTGAGCTATCTGCTCAGCCTCCTGAATATGGTTAATTGCTTCCAAAATAAAGATGAATTCATCTCCCCCTAAACGCGTTATAGAGCAGTTCTTGGCGGGTAAGGCCGCCTCTAAGCGATGGGCGACCGCAATTAGGAGTTGGTCTCCCACTAAATGACCGAGGGAATCATTCACCTCCTTAAACCGATCGCAGTCTACAAACAATACGGCGAACTGATAGTCTGGCACTTGTTTAGCATGGATTATCGCTTGTTCAAGCCGATTCATCAGCCAAGTCCGATTCGGCAGATCAGTGAGGGGATCATGCCAGGCCATATGCAGCAATTGCTCTCGGGTTAAATTGCAATTAGCAATCTCGGCTGCGGACTGACCAGTGCGCTGAGGGCTCCGTTGCTCTAGGTCTGGATTAGAACTAGGGAAGAGATTCAGATTGTCTGGATTGTCGTCAACGACCACAATATAAGTCTGAGGTGATCTGGCTTGACTGCCATCCATTCGATTTGTCCTCCAGTTCAAAATTACACCAACTGTATTACTAGGCTGCCCAATTTGACTTCAGGACTAGAGCAATGGCTTAGAGAGGTGATTAGCTATGATATTAAAAATAACTACGCTTCACGAATTACCCCTGGCTTCTGGCTGGGGGGTTTCTGTTTCCGCATCCAAGTTCCCACAATTTTGGATTGATTCATCCCTGATTTTTGGGCGCAGCCAGATTTCCCATCCTCGCCTCGAAAAATTATTGAACTTGTTCAGGGAGCTTATCACCCAATTGATACGTCAAAACTCATGGCGGCTATGTCATTCCTCGGGGTGTGGATGGAGTAATCACCGATTCATGAGAACGGCAGAGTCTGGTTTCAATGGCTGGTTAACCATCAAACTGACGCAATTTATCGTTAGTCTTGTTTGAATCCTAGTAGGAGATCCCTATGCTTTCACAAATCCCATCTCCCCCATCAATTACTCCCAGTCAGATGAACCTGCTACGGGCGGTTACTGCTATGGCTTGGTCGGATGGAAGCTTGGATAGAGAAGAAGCGGATCTAATTGTAAACCTCCTGAGTAGCTTATTTTCAGCCCAGCCCTCCCGACAGCAGGCGCTTCGTCAAGAACTCCGGGAATATTTGATGCAGGATATTCCCCTAGAAGAAGTAATCCCTAAGCTACAAAATCTTGAAGAAAGAGAATTGGTGATGTGGCTAGGCTACGAAGTCATGCGGGTCAGCTCCCGCAGTCCAGAGGAAGCTAAAATCAACCAGGATGAGGTCGTTGCCTATCAGAAGTTAGTGGGACTGCTCGACCTATCCGCCGAAGTATCCCAGTCGATTGAAGAAAGCGTCGCTGTTGAAGCTGGCTGCATCTAGGTTGGCAGCCTCTATTTAGGGCTTCCTGAAAAAATCAGATTAGGCCATTTATTGGCTGAAACCCTTGTAATCTCGTTTCATTTTCAGGTTTTATGCTTAGGCAAGTGCAAGGTAAAATCGGCTGAAACCTCCAA
>JAKSDM010001610.1 GCA_022360135.1 Pseudanabaenales cyanobacterium
ATCACTACTGTTTTTAGGCAGGCTAGATAGGATTTTACATTGAGCTTAACTTATGTCGTGGTCTCGCATTGTCAGTGGAATCGTCGCGATCGCCCTCGCGCTAGGCATGATCATTCTGGGCGGGTGGTACTTTACTGCAGGCTTTGGAATCATCGTCTTCCTGGGCCAATTAGAGATTTTTCAGTTAGTGCGAGCCAAGGGCATTATCCCGGCAGTCAAGACCACATTAGTGGCCAGTCAGGTCATCTTAATCACCGCCTATCTTTCCCCTCCCCTAGTAGACGCCGTTCTGCCATTGGCAGGCACCTTTATCTGCTTTTACCTGCTTTTTCAGCCTAAATTCGCCACCATCGCAGATGTGGCGGCGTCTATCTTAGGCTTGTTTTACGGCGGCTACCTGCCGAGTTACTGGATTCGGCTGCGAGGTTTGGACAGTGCAGATGTCAGCAACTTACCGCTGGGGGGATACTGGCCCATGGATTGGAGTCACTTTGCCCGCCTTCCCGTCGGGTTAACCGCGACACTCCTGGCTTTCGCCTGCATTTGGGCGGCTGATATTGGCGCTTATGCCTTCGGACGATTATTGGGACGCACGCCGCTGTCTAACATCAGTCCCAAGAAAACGGTAGAGGGGGCGCTGTTTGGTATCGCTGGCAGTGTTGTTATCGGGGTAATTGGCGCCTGGTCTTTAGATTGGTCGGGATGGCCGGTCTCGGGAGTAGCCTTAGGCGTTTTGATCGGCATTTCCAGTCTGTTGGGCGATTTAACCGAATCTTTGATGAAGCGAGACGCTGGCGTTAAGGATTCCGGGCAAATTATCCCAGGTCACGGTGGCATTCTAGACCGAACAGATAGCTACGTATTTACCGCCCCTCTGGTCTATTATTTTGTCACCTTATTGCTACCGTTGCTACCCGGATAAGGATGGGGCTTATGGGACCACATTGATCCTGCCGCAACAGATAATTTGACCTGTTTCCAACCGTAACTGCTGAATATCGACCTCAGGCCCTAGATCAAGCTCAAACCCATCTAGATCTTTTAGCGGAAATCCCTGGCGAGCTTTGAGTCGGGGTAACCAATGGGGATGCTTTAGGGTGAGAATGTGACCGGCTCGAATTTGTAAGCTTGTCCGAATCACAACTGGCGGACTATTTGAGGGAGACCCGGGGTTGGAGACAGGGCTTAGGCTGAGGACGAGTTGATTGGCTCCAACCATCACTTTGGCGTCCCGGAAGGTAGGGGTTCCGCCCTCTAAGAGGGCGCCCATAAGTTCCGATAGGGAATCTGAAAACC
Organism: Pseudanabaenales cyanobacterium; assembly: GCA_022360135.1. GTDB lineage: Bacteria > Cyanobacteriota > Cyanobacteriia > Phormidesmidales > Phormidesmidaceae > JAKSDM01. The sequence goes on from JAKSDM010001610.1 coordinate 1,297, forward strand.
CGTCAGACTGGAACAAAGCGACTAAAAATTGGTTGAGTCCGCCGATTAACAAGGGGGCTTTGAGTGATGCATTTAGATCCGCCTCTTCTAGAACAATCTCGCCCATGACCGGAATCGACTCCAGCAGTCGGAACGGTTTACCG
>JAKSDM010000574.1 GCA_022360135.1 Pseudanabaenales cyanobacterium
GCGCGTAGCGTTCTTGACAGAGATACCATTTCTCGACAAAATCTTGGCGCTGTTGGGCGCTAAAGTCTTTGACCCAAAGCCGCGTGGTGAATTCGATCCGATCATCCGGGTCTGGAACATTGTCATTTTGTCCAGTGTAGGCTTTGGGGCGAGAGGTCAGCATAAACACCGACTTGCTGTATCGCTGTATCTGCTGGTTAATCCACCGGGCGAGTTTGGGGCGTTGCGCTTTGGGCACTTCATCGAACCCATCCAACATGACGATCGCATGTCCTCGTTTCAGCACATCATTTGCCCAGTTAGGGGGCATCTGCAAATCGCTGGCGGCGGGCAAGTTAGGGATGTGATGGCGGGTGATCAGCTCGGGTAAGGAGAGCGGATTGTCTTGGGCGATGTGATCTCGATGTTTCCGCAAAATCAGCAAGAATGGAATCAGGTTTGGCGCAGAGCGGGGAACCTGTCTGGAGCCATAGCAATAGGCGATATGTCTCAGTAATGTGGTTTTACCCGATCCCCCCCAGGCCAAAATAGCCAGTTGACGAAAGGTCGGCATGCTACGAGTTTTTGCCAGGAAGCGCCAGATATTCAGCTCTTCATTCAGCTCTTGAGGGGACAATGCCTTGAAGCCTGGCAGGGTTGCAGTGGAGTCAATGCTGAGGGAAACAAACACTTCCGCCAGCAAGGGCGCAAAAATGCCATCATGCTGAATCATCCCTTCAGACTTGACTGCCTGACACTGGAGAGCCTGACAGGCTAGATAGCGATCTTCGGGCGTTCCCCCTGTGGCTTTGGCTTTCAGATAATTGAGCATCTGGTCAATGCCGCGATCAGCGGCTTTACCCACCTCTTCCAGCCGCTTTTGTTTGCCCTGATGGATCGGTTGGAGCAAATTTGCGCCGTAGGAGAGCGCTATGCCAATGACTGCTGAGGCGATCGCTTTGGCTAAATCGCCCTGTATAAACAAAAACCAAAAGGCTCCCAATCCTCCACAGGTCAATCCTCCTGGCTTGATGACTTTGAGGGCGATGTCAGCAAGTTGATCACTGATAGGTTGCTTGTCCAATTCTGATTTCTTGCTAGAACCGCTTTTAGGGTCATGTTCAGTTATCCCTTGCACTCCAGTTGATTTTACTTTTTGGAGATCTAAAGTTTTTTCTGAGGATAGGACTCGTGATCTAGATTTGTTTTCAGAATTAATAATTAAAGAATTATTTTCAGTCTTCTGTTTTAACTCAGTTAGCCTTACTTTTTCCTTCCAAGCAAGAAATATAACGCCAGAAAGGA
>JAKSDM010000215.1 GCA_022360135.1 Pseudanabaenales cyanobacterium
CAATAGAGAGATCTGGCGCAACGGCGATCGCGACCTCCACATACAACCGATGGCCTAACCAGCGCGCCCGCACACTGTTCAAGGCTTGAACAAGGACCATTTGGACTGCCCATAAGCCTCGGGCGGAGGTGGCAATTTCAGGATCGATAGCGCCGTGGGTGTGGGTGTGGTGGGTGTTGTCGTGAGGGTAGTGATGATAGGAATGAGGTTCAAGGTTCAGGGGGCGCGGTTCAGGGGGCGAAGTGACTGTGCCCCCATCGTCACCATCGGATGCATGCCCCTTAGCGGAGTCTAGGGTCTCGGCGTCTGGCGCCACAGGAGCGAAGGGGTTTGGGGGGAAGGAAATCCATCTTTTGGACCAGCCAGCGCCGCACGATGGGGGCGCGTCAAAATCTTGCCCTCCACCCAATATCTATCGCCAAGAAATATTAACTTAAGATATTAATTTATATTGCTGAACAATTATAACTATTGATTGATATTTAAGTGCGAATTATTCTGATTTGCATATGAGTTAATCCACTGATCGGGACACGTCGGGCTATGCTAAACGGTAAAGCAGCGATCAAAGATTATGTAGCTTTGGCTTATTGGGTCGATCAACCTCACTCAAAGACCTCTGAGAATGTGATAGCCGCTTGTCTTGAGCGCATCTCAGAATGATTGTCCTTTGAGACTGTCGTCGATAGAAGTTGCTGTATGGCTTTGAGGCGATGCCCGTGGTTTCTAATGCCGAGACAGTGTTGAGCTATATTAACTCAGAGGCCGAGAAACCTGAGCAGACGGCTGTGCTGATGCAAATGTGGCGGACAATGCTCTCTGCCTAGGAAACAAAGTGGCGCAGAAAAGAAAGAAAAAAACGTATAACTAAACACGAGAGGAGAGACTATGAGCAGTGCGATCAAATGCCCGTTTACAGGCGGAACTCAGAAATTCACAGCTAGCAGTGGCGCGTCTAACCGAGACTGGTGGCCGAATCAGTTGAACCTGAAGATACTCCACCAGCACTCACCCCAGTCCAATCCCATGGGCGAGGCGTTCAACTACGCTGAGGCGTTCAAGCGCCTCGACTTAGACGCCGTGAAACACGACATCTTCGACCTGATGACCACATCTCAGGACTGGTGGCCAGCCGACTATGGTCACTATGGGCCGCTCTTCATACGGATGGCTTGGCACAGTGCAGGCACGTACCGCATCGGCGACGGTCGTGGCGGTGCGGGCGCCGGCAACCAGCGGTTTGCGCCGATCAACAGTTGGCCCGACAACGCCAACCTCGACAAAGCCCGCATACTGCTTTGGCCGATCAAGCAGAAATATGGTCAGAAAATCTCTTGGGCTGACCTGATGATCCTCGCCGGCAACTGCGCCCTAGAGTCGATGGGATTCAAAACGTTCGGTTTCGCTGGCGGGCGCGAAGACATTTGGGAGCCTGAAGAAGACATTTATTGGGGGGCTGAGGCCGAATGGCTTGGCGACAAACGCTACACCGGTGACCGCGAGCTTGAAAATCCTCTTGGCGCAGTTCAAATGGGCCTCATCTACGTGAATCCGCAAGGACCGAACGGCAATCCTGACCCAGTCGCTTCGGGCCGAGACATCCGCGAAACCTTCGGGCGGATGGCGATGGACGACGAGGAGACAGTTGCGCTCGTTGCCGGTGGACACACCTTTGGCAAATGCCACGGTGCTGGCGATGAGGCGCTCGTGGGTCCCGAACCAGAGGGGGCCAGTATTGAGGAGCAAGGCCTCGGCTGGAAGAACAGCTTCGGCACTGGCAAAGGTGTGCATACGATCACCAGCGGCATTGAAGGCTCCTGGACCACTAACCCAGTGAAATGGGACAACAACTACTTCGAAAACCTGTTTGGCTATGAGTGGGAGCTGACGAAAAGTCCTGCCGGCGCCCATCAATGGACGCCTAAAGATGGCGCTGGCGCAGATACGGTGCCGGATGCACACGATCCATCAAAGCGGCACGCTCCCATGATGACCACGGCGGACATGGCCATGCGGATGGACCCTATCTATGCGCCGATTGCGCGACGCTTCCTTGAAAGCCCGGAGCATTTTGCAGACGCCTTTGCCCGGGCCTGGTTTAAGTTGACGCACCGTGATATGGGGCCCCGCGTGCGCTATCTCGGCAAGGAAGTCCCTGTAGAAGAACTCATCTGGCAAGATCCTGTTCCCGCAGTCACCCATGAATTGATTGATCAGCAGGACATCGCCGCCCTCAAGGGCAAGATCCTCGCGGCGGGACTGTCTGTCTCCCAACTGGTCTCGACAGCTTGGGCGTCGGCGTCAACGTTCCGAGGCTCCGACAAGCGCGGTGGGGCAAATGGGGCGCGCATTCGTCTCGCCCCGCAGAAGGATTGGGAAGTCAACCAGCCGACTCAACTGGCAACAGTATTACAAACCCTGGAGGCGATCCAAAGGGAGTTTAATAGCGCCCAGACCGGCGGGAAGATGGTTTCGCTCGCTGACGTGATCGTTCTAGGTGGATGCGCAGGCGTTGAGCAAGCAGCGAAGAACGCCGGGCACGATGTGACCGTTCCCTTCAAGCCTGGACGCACAGATGCGTCGCCGGAGCAAACTGATGTGGCCTCCTTCGCTGTACTCGAACCAATGGCGGATGGATTCCGCAACTACCTCGAAGGTGAATACGCCCTATCGGCGGAGGAGTTGCTGGTGGATCGGGCGCAGTTGCTAACGCTAAGCGCACCTGAGATGACGGTTCTCGTCGGTGGCCTGCGGGTCTTAAATGTCAACGTTGGACAGGGCCAACACGGTGTCTTCACCAAGCGGCCTGAGACATTGACCAATGACTTCTTCATGAATCTGCTCGATCTGGGCACGACGTGGAAGGCGATCTCTGATGCTGGAGATCTGTTTGAAGGGTGCGATCGCGCCACGGGCGAACTCAAGTGGACCGGAACCCGTGTTGACCTCATCTTCGGTTCGAACTCTCAGCTCCGAGCCATCGCGGAAGTCTACGGATGTGAGGACTCGCAGCAGAAATTTGTGCATGACTTTGTGGCGGCGTGGGACAAGGTGATGAACCTTGATCGCTTCGACCTGAAACCGTCAGGTCTGAGTAGCCAAATTTAGTGAGGGTGATCCTACTGGTAGGCTGAGGTTTCTTCTTAAGCCTCTCCCAGTCTCGCGACATGAACAGTCCCCACTGTCACCGTGCGAGACTGGGAAAAACGGTTCTCGCCTCAGTTTACCGACCCGAAATTGAGCAGACGGTGCGTCGCCAACTGCTGCATCATGTCTCTCCCCAACTGGGAAATTTTCTTGCTCTGCGTCGATATGGGCGGCACCTCCTTTGATTTGAGCCTGGTGATCAACGGTCAACCCGAAATCACATGTTTTAGATTTTGGATTTTGGATTGGGTCATCAGGAATGGCCTGTCCCCTATTCCCTGCTCCCTATCTCCCCACCCCGGCGCTCCCTGCCCTCCCCTGCCTCCCCATCTCCCCCATCTCCCCCATCTCCCCCATCCCCCTTCTTCCTACTGGGACTTTTTTTTACGCTAATCCCTTAGATAGTGATTTCATCAGAAGACCAAACCCATCAACGAATACACTCAGGCCTCTATTGTAGCTCCCCTGTTCCCCCTACTTTTCCAGCAATCCAACTAAATCGCGTTACTCCCGCTATTGAGATAACAAAGGTTCCCCGCAGAAGCATCAGGCTCCACCGCCACCAAAACAACTTCTCCCCGCGCATTAACGATCCATCCCCGCGCTTCAACAATTTGCTCGGGGGGGGCTGAGGAATCCCCAGAACTAGTCGTCTGATTCGTCAAGGTGATGTCTTGTTCGGCTGGATAAATATCCTCCAGGACGCCATCCCCACTGAGCGGGTCATAAGGACTCGCTGTTAACCCGCCCCGCCCGATATTCGTGAACCGACTGCTGGAGTCGCCACTGGTCTGGCAGTTTTGGCTGGGGGCAGGCGGGGCCAGCCCCCCCGGCAACTCAACTATTCCCTGATTGGGATCAACGCCAGGGGTTTCGATAGTCACGTCCCCATCTAAACCAAATTCCGAACTGGCGTCAATGTCATTCGTTCCGTTACCTGGAATCGCGGGTCGTTCTTCCAGACCAAAAATATTCTGAACCGTGATATCAATATCCCCCCCTTGTCCTTCAACCGCCTTTGCAATAATGTCGTTGTCTTGATCTGGAACGGCGACGACAAAGCCATTCGACGCATTAATAGTGACATTGCCGCCATCGGCATCCTCGAATGCTTGGGCGGAAATCTGACTGCCGTTACGCATTAACAGCAGGTCTAAATCTTGAAGCGTGATCTCGGCTCCCTGTCCGGCCCCAGCCTCAGCGGTTAAACTGCCATTATCGAGCAGAATGATGTCCGCAGAAACTTCTAGATTGCCTGCCTGCCCCAGTGGACTACTCACCGTAACTTCGGCGCCCGCTTCAACCGTCAACTGATCAGTTTCAATCGTCACAGTTCCTGCTTGACCTACTTGACCCTCACCGGGAGAAGCACCTCGTGCAGACACGCTTGCTCCATCACCACTGATAGTCAACTGCCTGGTTATAATGGTTATGCTTCCAGCCTCTCCACTTGTTGTCAGAGTATTAGTCGATATAATACCATCCACCAACTCCACGGATTCGGAGGCTAGCACAGTGATGTTTCCACCTTGTCCAGTTGCTTGAACAAAATCTCCATTAGCCGTCCCGCTACTAGAATCCGTGAATATCCCCGCCCCATCTTGAATAAGCAACCGACCCGTATTAAGCATGATGTTGCCTGCCTCTCCAGCCGCAAGCGTAACACTCATTATAAAGGTGTTATTGCCAAGCAGTTCAACTGATTCTGAGGCATTGATCACCACATCCCCGCCTGGCTCTAACTCTGACCCCAAGTTTATAGCTAAAATTTGAGACCCGTCCCTGAGTATCACTTGCTTACCTTGTAACTGGATATTTCCACTCTCTTGGCCGCTGATATCCACAAAAGACTGAATTTCATCTTCACCCACAGACCTTGAGGTTATTTGAATATTTTGAAAATTCTGGGCATCTTCATAGCCCAGCCTCCAGCCATCTTCTGACGGGCTTAGGCTGACAAAACTACCCGCAGTCAGACTCCCTAACTCAATTCGCCCCCCCGACGCAGTTAGATTTCCTCCCTCCAACACCACCTCACCCCCGATTAGGGCCAATGTATTGCCCGCTTGAACCTTTAAACCAATAGGCTGCCCAAAAATATTTGTCTCTCCATTGAGAGTGGCTTGAGATTGATTGAGAATCGGTTGTGCAGTTTCACCAAATTGCAAGCCGATGGGAGCATTAAGGGTCAGCAGAGGGGGGGGCTCTGGATTACTGGCGCTGAATTCGAAGGCGTCAAATACCAAACTATCTGCTGTACTAGCCACAAATGAGCCATTAACATCTAAGGCGGCATTCGGCCCAAAGACAATTCCATTGGGATTTATAAAAAATAAGTCGGCATTGCCCAAGACGCCCACTGTTCCAAAGATGTCCGAGCCGCTATCGCCGGTTACTCGACTAACGATAAGCTCAACCCCATCTGGATTTTCAAAGTAGACCTGCTGACCAGAGTCAACATTAAATTCAGAGAAACTATGGAATAGGTTTGCTTCACGCTGCGCTCCTTCACTAATGAGGTCAGCAGGGGAACCATTAACCATAGTTCCTGCTGAGGTAAAGACAGAGCTCTCTGTCCCTAGGGTGTCATCAGGCGTAATCTGAGCCCGAACACAATCTTTGGAGAAGGTCGTTAGGATAAGGGTCACTACCCCAAAGGCTATAGCCACCTTTGTAGGGGGGATTACACGAGCCACCTTAAAGAGTCCACTAATTCTGAGTGATAGCATTGCATGCTCTGACTTCGGATTTGTCACAGAACATATCTATCTTATAGAGAAGAAAGCCTTTTTTGAATACGGGTGCTCGTCGCCATGCCGATTCATCCCCAGAATCGGCAGCTGCAAGGTTGGAGACTTGGTTCAGAAATAAACGACATCATCCCACTATTCAGCAACACCGAGCCATAGTTTAGGAACGAGAGAAAAACAAGAGAAAAGAAATAGCATCACATTTCTAAGGATGTCACCCTCAAAATGCGATGCTATTACTGTTTCAGACTTATAGATACAATTCAAAAGTTAGAGGGTATGCAGAAGATTATCACAGTCTACTAGAACAGCACAAGCAACCGAAGGATCCGTTGGACAAGGGTCGCAAATTTGCATACAAGTTGGACTCCCAGAAGAGGAGGTTGAAAGTGAAGACGCAGCTTCTGCTCCACTTGTCGAATTATTAGAATTGTCAGTGGATAGAGAATTTTTGGAGGTGATCATCAACTTAAATGTGACATTTGCAGTCTTTAATAGGCCATCCTTTTTAAAGATCTCGGCTATGTTAACTTCATTCAGTTTATTAACCACTTCTTCCATCAATTTAGGATTGACCTGCAGAGTCTGTTCTTGAGTAGAAGTCGTCATATTTTTCTCTCCCGCGCTAGATAAATGCGCCTTGATTTGCATGGTTTAATTCTATGAGTTCTATATCGCTATTAACAGTACCCCAAAGGGTACCTTCTGCATGGAAAATGTATCGTAATTTCTGTGAATGATAGATGGCTATAGTAATCCTAAGACAGTTGTAAATTCTGTGAAATGGGGATCATTTTCAAATCAGGATTGTATGGCCTTAAAACGCCTTTTGTATTTATAAATCATTTAGGATTGTTATATGGTAATTCTCGCTTGGATTGAACACATTTTGGTAAGGTGGGGTATAGGGTGTAGGGTGTGGAGTGTAGTCAATGTAATTGAAAACTGCTCTATAAGTGCCTGGGCATTGAAAATTTCACAAATACCTAGTGTCATTCCGAGAGAAGTGAGGAATCCCAATCTCCCACTAAAGTCTGAGATGTTTCGATTCTGCTTCGCTCCACTCAACATGACACCCTGTTTTTACCGTACATAGACTGTGTAATTAATTTTGCACAACCACTTATCGCTCTTCAATCACTCTGACGGGATAAAATCTGAAACGCCGATTTCTCGTTAATAATTCCTCCAGTTGGCAGGCCATGAAGCATGTAAAATGGTCGTTTCAAATATTCTCTAGAGAGTTTGACAGAAGAGCGTTATAACCTGTCTTCCAAAAGATGTTTTTTGCTTTGGCGACGTGGCGAAAAGTGAGCATCTCTGGCCAGAGATGTCCAAATACCATCCCTGGCGACTAAACCAGAGTTTATTAATCGTAATTGAATGCCAAATATCGTTAATCTAGCAGGATTAAGCGGTTAGGCAAGGCATTGCTGAGCCGAGGGATGAGCGGGTCATGGTATTGCCTCAATTGCCCTCACCCTAAATCCCTCTCTCTAAGGCTACCGTGTACACAGATCTCGACCCCGATTGCGAATCCACTGATCTGGCCCCCCTAACCCCCCAATTCTGGGGGGGATCAGAGTTCAAAGTCCCCCAGAATTGGGGGATTTAGGGGGCTGAAATGACTCCGGCTCCGACTTGTGTGTACACGGTAGCCCTAAGGAGAGGGATTTTGATTCTAGCTCCCTTCTCCCCTAGGGAGAAGGGTTGGGGATGAGGGCAGTTCATCCCGGTATTAAGCAACGCCGCGGTTAGGCAATGTATTTTGCACCTTAGGCAATGCATTTGAGTAGGCGGTAGAGGGGGTTATGTGGCAGTTGTCCAGACAGAGTGGCCTTCTGAACCCCTGCCTACCGCCTACTGCCTAGTTCAACGCCAAAGCGCCACCAGTGCGATAGTCCTCCATGACTTGCGCCAGTTGCTGTTTTGTTCGAATATTTTTCATGTGCTTTTTGACGGTGTGGATGCTGATATATAGCTCTAGCGCAATTTTTTTGTAGGTGTAATGAGTACGATGAAGTAACCACACTTCGGCTTCCCGGGGAGTGAGCCCGTACTGATCCACTTCGGCGATCGCCTGGCTTTGGAGCGCCTGACCTCGGTCCTCCAAAATCACCAGCATATGAGGATGGAGATTGGCGCCAAACTTAAACCATCTGGCTCGGATCCGGAAGCAGTCAGATGCACTAATCCTCAGCTCAGACTCAGCAATGATCAGGGCCTGAGGGTGTGAGCTGCGACTTTGAATCAGGGCCTGACAGACCTGCCAAATGGCGTCTGGCGTCTGGCCAGATGCAGGGCTGCCTGGGGAGAGGCGATCGCAAATCCGGCGAGCTGCCTGATTAGCTTGAATCCATTTGCCTTGCTCCGTCAGAATCAAAACACCATCAAACCCGCTGGCAAGGATTGCCTGCACCAGGATATTATCTGACCCCCTGACGGGTGGGATGACGTTTTCTAAGGGGCGGTCGGGGTAGTTGATTGGGGGACTTTGAACAATCATGGCTTTACTTGTTATTGTCAAGTTTAGAGGGTGGAAAATTAGCGGTCATAGACAATGCCCTGGGTTGCAATTTCCCCAGCCGGGCTGAGTTGGCGCTGTTGCCCCAGTCTTGCCTAAAGCAATCATTGGAGAACTTAAGGGTTGTGCAGGAATAACTTCAAAGAGATGTGAAGAGCCTGAAAGGCATACACAGAGATAAAGTGTGAAGTTATTTTTCAACGCCCCTTGATTATTTAATTGGAAAAATTCTGGCCAGTATGCAGGGGGCTGAGGGGGAGCCTCAACCGAACAGTCTTGATCCAGAAACCAGGAGCCAGTTGTAGACTGACTCCTGGTTTCTGAAAGTGGTTACCCTTAAGCTGGATGCCTTTCTGCGCTTTCGAGAGTTTGCCTATGATTGAGCCGAAGGCGCCTTAATCTCTAGCATCAGATGCTTAGCGGTGAGTGCAGTTGATTTCTGAGAAATCGTGACTTCAGAAATCGATTGGGCTAGCTGATCAATCTGACGTGACATCGCTACGATCTTGTCAAGGCTTTGCTTTGCATCCCCCGTCAGTGAAATCCCTTTTCCCTCCTGAGCGGGGTGCTGCTGGATCGTCTCGATGGCTTGCAGGGTCTCCAGTTGGATAGTCTCTACAATCTGGTTGATGGCTTGGGTGGCGGCGGTGGCTTGAGTGACCTCAGAGAGTAACTCAAGCAGTCGCCGCCGCCACTTTTCTGTTTGCTGCTGCTGCCGCTTGGCCAATGTGAGGGCGCTTTCGGCAGCCAGTTCTCGTTGGCTAATCAACTCACAGCGGCCGAGGGCCAGTTTGATTTGGGCGGCTACTTGTTGGCAGAAGTCAATTTCAGGTTGTTCCCAGGGGCGGGGTCCATCGCACTGGTGAGCGATCAATAGACCAAAGAGATCGGCTTCCTGGCGAATCGGGACAACCAGCTTAGCTTTGATGGCGAAGGTTTTCAGGTGATGCAGGCGATCGCCGCTGAGGTCGGCTTCGTAAATATTGGGGATCGCCTGAATGTGGCCGTGTCTGTATTTATCAACATCGCCTGCCTCTAGGTAGGGGACGTAAGGTTGGGAGTTCAAGGCGCGGAGCCAGCCCTTCGAGACCGATTTAGCCGTAATGGCGCTTTCGCCATTTTGATCGAACTGATAGACCAGTATGCGATCGGCCTGGAGCGCCTGTCGAACTTGGGTCAGCGGCAATCGCGCCATCACCTCAGCGGCGGTCTTGGCGGAGATGATTTGCAGATTAACATCCCACAAGACGCGAGATCGTTCGGCGGCCGCTTCCCGCTTCTGAATCGAGGCCAGACGGTCGCGGGCGACCCCCAATTGGACTGCCAGTTGACGCATGAAGTCAATCTCAAATGTCTGCCACTCGTGGGTTTTAGCGCAGTGATGAGCGATCAGCAGGCCAAACAGTTGACCTTCATGTAGAATCGGCGCCGCCAGGTTAGCCTTAATCTGCAGCCGTTCCATCAACTGCAGGTGATCAGGATGCAAGCCCGCATTCAAAACATTTGAGATCGGCGCAATTCTGCCATGGGTGTAGGCGTCGAGCAGTTGTTTGGGGATGCAGGCGTCTTCAATTCGCTGGTTGAGGGCGCTGGGCCAGTTCCAGCCAACTGCTTCGGTGGTAATGGAGCCGCTGCTGTCGTTGTCAAATCGATAGATTACCAGGCGATCGACCTCAAGGATTTTGCGAGTTCCGACTAAGGCGCGGCTGAACACCTCCTTTATTTCCGGCTCAGTCCTCGCTTGGGAGCGGGCAACCTCCTCCAACAGCAGCCGGGTTTTCTGAGATTCGATTTGTTGTTGCTGAGCCTGCTCGCGCAATTGGGTTTCAGACCGCACGACGCTGTCCGCCAACTTATTGAACTCCACAGCCAGCCGTCCAACTTCGTCCTTAGCATAAGCCTTTGAGCGGATCCAACGATTCCCGGCGGCAAATAAATGAGTTGCTTTCTGTAACCCCTTTAAGGGCCGGGTGATAAAGCGCGCCAGCATAGTGGCTAGAAGTAGATTGAACAGGGCGATCGCCCCGCAAAGGATGAGTTGAAGGCGCAGTTCATGCTGTATCCAACCAGTCGCCTCCAGTGCCGCCGTTTCCCGCACCAGGACAGCCACCGGCTGATTATTTGAACCCAGCACCGCCTTCGCCGCCATCACGTGCATGGAGCCGTCTCTTAGCTGGAGCCGCTTGGTGACCAGTCCCCCTTTAGCCGTTGCGGCGGCTTTGACAACAGCGAGATCACGAGCTGCCTGATTGATTTCTGGCGCGTCACTTTTGGCGTCTTTTGCTAACGAAGCAACCAGGCTCAATTCGCCATCAGACGCTAGCCTATACACCCCACTGTAGCCGTCGCCCCATTTATTCACGGTGTTTTTGACCGTGGGAAACTTGTGCCTGACAATATCCCCTAACAC
>JAKSDM010001186.1 GCA_022360135.1 Pseudanabaenales cyanobacterium
CAGGGAGACTGGCGCCGAAATCAGCTATCCATTTAGGCATGAACCCAAAGGCTGATCCAGAAATGACTAGAACTCCCCCTATGACGATAAGCACCGTCGCTCTCTGGAGAAAGCGCTTGGTTTTGTTTATGGATACACGCTTCAACTTACACATAAAGAATGCTTCAGACAGAGTTCACGCCACTGAGCAATTTAGATTCGTTCGCACCGCTCCTGAACTGTCTGTCGCCAGGACCCGCCTGCACCTCCATCGAAGCTTTGGAATCCAGCATCCGATGGGATCCGCTTAGAGTTAACCGGATAGGGGTGCGAAGATCAGCGGTAAGCCCTGAATGCTTCACAGTGACAAGAGCCTTTCAGTAACATTCAGTCTGTCTCGCTGTATATCAGTAAATCGCGATGCCTATATAGCTAATTTTTAAAACTGTTGACAATGGCGTAACACTCCATTTGCTTGACTCTACAGTCAACTCCTGACTTGGATTGGGTTCTGGGAGCGATCGCGCAATACCTACGAAGATGGAGATATTCTGCATTGGACCCTATTGTGCAGCTTCGATCGGTCGCGTCTTCATGGTTTTGCTACTATCCAGAGAATAATTAGATAATCACAGCTAGGACATATAGCAGTTTTCACCGGGTTGCAAAATCCTTCTATGTTCTAGACTGAACAGGAGAAACATTATGTATTGTTTGGCCTGGAAAGGAAGCCTGCCTATGCGATTGTCTCAGATGCTCTTTGTCACTTTGCGGGAAGATCCGGCTGAAGCGGAAATTCCCAGTCATAAGCTACTTCTGCGGGCGGGTTATATTCGTCGCATCGCCAGCGGCGTTTATGCCTACTTGCCCCTGATGTGGCGTGTGTTGCAAAAAGCCTCCCAAATTGTCCGGCAGGAGATGAATGCAACCGGAGCCCAGGAGTGTCTGCTGCCCCAACTGCAACCGGCCGACCTCTGGCGCGAGTCGGGGCGGTGGGACACCTACACCAAGGCTGAGGGTATCATGTTCGCCCTCATCGATCGGCAGGAACGGAAATTGGGGCTGGGGCCGACCCATGAAGAGGTGATCACTGCAGTCGCCCGCGACCTGATCCGCTCCTATCGCCAACTACCGCTGCATTTATATCAGATCCAAACCAAATTCCGCGATGAGATTCGGCCTCGCTTCGGCCTGATGCGGGGACGGGAGTTCATTATGAAGGACGGTTATTCCTTCCATGTGGACGCCGCCAGCTTGCAGGAAACCTATCAAGATATGTACGTTGCTTACAGCAACATGCTGCGCCGTTGTGGGTTGGCGTTTCGGGCAGTGGAGGCGGATTCCGGGGCGATCGGCGGAGCCGCTTCCCAAGAATTCATGGTGCTAGCGGAAGCCGGGGAAGATGAAGTGCTCTACACCGAGGATGGAAAATATTCGGCCAATGTCGAGAAGGCGATTTCCCTCCCGGCTGATACTGAACCCTCTCCGTTTGAAGATTACGAGAAGTTAGACACCCCCAACACCCCCACGATTGCTTCCCTCAGTCAGTTGCTTAAGTGTTCCTCCAGCCAAATTGTCAAAAACATTCTCTATCAAGCGGTATATGACAATGGCGCTGGGGTGCTGGCGCTGGTGAGTATTCGAGGTGACCAAGAGGTGAATGAGGTAAAGCTGCAGAATCAGCTGAGTAAGCTAGCCGCCAACTATGGGGGAAGCTCCTTGCTGTCGTTAGAAACCCCCAGTGAGGAGTCCCAGCGGAAATGGGCCGCCACTCCCCTGCCGCTGGGCTACATTGCTCCGGATCTGTCCGATGACTATATTCAACCAGCGATCAAAAATCTAGCCCCTAAATTCCTGCGGATGGTTGATAAGACAGCGGTAGACTTAAAGAATTTTGTGACTGGGTCTAATGAATTGGGCTATCACGTTGTGGGGGCGAACTGGGGCGATCAATTCACGTTGCCGGAGCTGATTGTTGATGTACGGAAGGCGATCGC
>JAKSDM010001298.1 GCA_022360135.1 Pseudanabaenales cyanobacterium
ACTCAATCAGGTAATTGACAGTTTGCCTTAGTCGTGCAGAAAACTTTTTTTGAGTTTTACAATGAGACAGACTGAACGGTTCAAGCAAGGACGGAAGCCCATTGTCTTCGTAAGAATTCAGGCCCAGAATATAAACTCAGTGTCTCATGTCTCATTGAGAATTCTTTGTTCACAAGGGGTTCAGGACTTTTCTGCATCACTAAGAATGTTTCCCTAAACCCCATCAGGCGACTAGAGATCAGGATTTTGGGAGTTCCCTCCAGGAAGAGGCTATCATCGTGTGATACCTAAGCATTGGATCGGGTTGAGCAATTTTTTCCCGCCATATCTGAATCTTCTTGCATCCAAACCCCTGTGTTCCCAACTGTGTCAGTAGGATTTAATCTGTAGACATTCTTTTCCATTTCTTGATGAAATAGTCAGTAATTTCTGGGCATACTCTTTATAAAGATTCTAAGGATCCCTCCGCATTAGCTTATGACTAACTCCCCATCACAGCGGCGTGCGCTTGTTTTACAAAGGAGCTTTTCGCCTTTTGGCAATCAGCTGATTAAAGCTGGTTTCGTCGACAGCGAACAAATGCAGCAGGCTCTGGTGGAGAGTCGTAGAACGGGTAGATCTTTAACCGATGTCTTGGAGTCTATAACAGGTCAACAACTCTCACCAGAGTTAATACGCCAGTATAAAAGACAACAGCTATTTGAACTTAAGATTCTTTACGGGGTTGAGTCTCTTGATCCGGAACTGGACAACGTTTCCAACACCCAAATCTCTCAGCTGATCGACTCATTAATTCCCGTTGATATCTGTAGACGGCATCGATTGGTTCCGTTATCTCACGTCGAGCAGGATTCCGCCTATGTTTTAGTCGCCATGGTGGATCCAGAGAATCTGGAAGCTCAGGACGATTTGAATCGGATCCTGCGTCCGAAAAATCTCAAGCTTCAGCGCATGGTGATCACCGTTGAAGATTACCAACGGCTCATTTCCACTTATTTAGACGCGCAAGTCGCCCGAGAGAAACAGCGCGATCTTGAACAAGCTGTCGATGTTCAATCTGACCTGGAGGGCTTAGATCTAGGCTCAGATGGAGATCTCGAGGATATTCAAGAGGAAGAGGCTGACTTGAGCGCGGCTTTGCAGGATGCAGGAGCAGCGCCTGTCATTGCCCTGGTGAACAAAATATTGGTTAAGGCTTTACAGGAAGGTGTATCAGATATTCATATAGAACCGCAGGAGGAATTTCTTCGTATCCGTTTCCGCAAAGACGGGGTTTTGCGGGAAGCTTTCCCCGCATTGCCCAAGAAGATTATTCCATCCGTTACCGCTCGCTTCAAAATCATTTCCGATCTTGATATTGCTGAGCGGCGAATTCCGCAAGACGGTCGAATTCGCCGAATTTTTCAGCAACGCAAGGTTGATTTCCGGGTCAGCACCATCCCCACCCGCTATAGCGAAAAAGTTGTTCTACGGATTTTAGATAACTCATCCACCCAGCTGGGTTTAGACAAATTAATTACTGATCCAGAGACACTGAGTGTTGTTCAGGCAATGGCTTCGAGACCCTATGGGTTAATTTTGGTGACTGGACCGACGGGGTCGGGTAAAACTACAACGCTTTACTCGGCTCTAGCAGAGCGGAATGAACCGGGGGTTAATATTAGTACGGCTGAGGATCCAATTGAGTATAGCTTGCCAGGCATCACCCAGGTGCAGGTTTTGCGAGAGAAAGGCATGGATTTCCCCTCAATTCTGCGGGCGTTTCTGCGTCAAGATCCCGACGTTATTCTAGTCGGTGAAACTCGGGATCCTGAAACAGCTAAGACTGCAATTGAAGCCGCCTTAACAGGGCACCTCGTGCTCACAACCTTACACACCAATGATGCCGCAGGGGCCATCGCCCGCCTAGATGAAATGGGTGTAGAAGCCTTTCAGGTTTCGAGTTCGCTGATTGGGGTTTTAGCTCAGCGGCTGGTGCGTCGAGTCTGCTCGGACTGCCGTATCCCCTACACTCCTAGTCCGGAAGAACTGGCTCGCTTCGGCCTTAGCGTTTCTAGCGACGCTGAAGTCACCTTCTATAAAGCCAACGTCATTCCCCTCAGCGACATTGAGTCATTCCAGTCCAATGGGACCCTTTGCGCCACCTGTCAGGGAAGTGGGTATAAGGGGCGGGTTGGGGTATATGAGGTGATGCGCAACACCGAAGCGATCCAAGCTCTGATTTCAGAGGGAGCGCCGACGGAGCGGATCAAGGAAGTTGCGGTTGAGGATGGCATGCAGACCCTGCTGGCATACAGCTTGAATTTAGTTAGAGATGGCTATACAACACTTGAGGAGGTAGAGCGCGTAACGTTTACAGACACAGGTCTAGAGGCCGAACTGAAGGCCAAGCGCAAACTCTCTCTCACCTGCCATACTTGTAATGCAGAATTGAAGCAGGAATGGCTAGACTGCCCATATTGTTTAACCCCACGTTTTCATAGTTGATCGATGTAGATCCCAATGCCCCTGTCAACCCAGCTATGCTGGCCTGATTACAAGAGAATCGCCTTGAAGATACCCAAGTATCGCCTGCTTGACGCCATTGAACTATTACCTGAGGCAGCCCTATGGAATTGATGATTGAAGACTTGATGGAAGAAGTGGTGGAGCGCGGTGGTTCGGATTTACATCTGTCAGCCAGTCTTCCCCCTTACATCCGTATTAGTGGTCATTTGACCCCGACTGAATATGATCCGCTTTCATCCGAGCAATGTCAGCGCCTCATCTTCAGTATGCTGAACAATACCCAACGTAAGCACTTGGAGCAAAACTGGGAGCTGGACTGTTCCTATGGCGTTAGAGGGCTGGCTCGCTTCCGGGTTAATGTTTATAAGGATCGAGGCACCTACGCCGCTTGCTTACGGGCTCTCAGCTCTCAGATTCCGACGATGGAAACTTTAGGGCTGCCGAACATCGTTCGGGAGCTTTCAGAGAAGCCTCGGGGGCTAATTCTGGTCACAGGACCCACTGGCTCAGGAAAATCCACCACCCTGGCTTCGATGATTAATCATATCAATCTGACCCGAGCCGAACATATTCTGACCGTTGAGGATCCCATTGAGTTTGTTTATGAGCCGGTTAAAAGCTTGGTCCACCAGCGTCAGCTGGGAGAAGATACGAAGAGTTTCGGCAATGCTTTGAGGGCTGCTCTGCGGGAGGACCCCGATGTGATTCTGGTTGGTGAAATGCGGGACCTAGAAACTATCTCTTTGGCGATTACCGCCGCCGAGACAGGTCATTTGGTTTTCGCCACCCTCCACACCAGTTCCGCCGCTCAAACGGTTGACCGGATGGTTGATGTGTTTCCTCCCGACCAGCAACAGCAAGTAAGGGTTCAACTGTCTAACTCTCTGGTAGCCGTTTTGAGTCAGACGCTGATTCCGAAACAAAATCCAAAACCGGGTGAGTTTGGACGGGTCATGGCTCAGGAAATTATGTTAGTGACGCCTGCGATCGCTAACTTGATTCGTGAAGGCAAAACAGCTCAGATTTATAGCGCCATCCAGACCGGCGGTAAAGTAGGTATGCAGGCATTGGAGCGGGTATTAGCGGACCTCTATAATTCTGAAACAATTTCTTTTGACTCCGCTATGTCCAAGACTTCAAGACCGGATGAACTCCAACGTTTGATTGGAGGCTCACCGTTAAAAGCTCAAGCCGCAGGCGCTAAAAAAGGGCCATATGCCAGCGCACGACGGTAGGAGTCATTCAGTCCATCGCTTTTGCAGCCAATTCCAGTGCGGTCGGTTTGGGTAAATCCCTGACTCAGATCATTGTTAGAATTGACAATACTGTATCAAATGGTGTCCTAGTACTGACAACTACTCATTTTGTGTTGGTTTAGCGGCTCTGAGCTTACCTTGAATGCGAACATTTGCCTTCTCTGATGAATCGAGAGGGGCAGATGTGAGTAGGAGCCGCTAAAGGTTTACTAATAACGTTTGCTAACACGCTGCAGGGCTCCACTGAGATACCATAAAGTTGTCTGAATTGTTACTCGATAGCCGACATCCCATAGAACCATGCCTACCTACGTTGCTACTGGTCGCGATACAGCTGGCAGGCCCAGGAAAGAGAGGGTCTCCGCCGCAACACCAAGTGAAGCCCGTAATTTGATTAAGGAGCGTGGCGTCTTCATTCAAGAGATGAAGGAAGATCGCGGCTTCAATATTGACCTTAATGACATTAAAACCTCTCTGACCAGCGTCACTGTCAAAGATAAAGCCATTTTCTCCCGACAGTTCGCCGCTCTGGTCAACGCAGGTGTGGCTCTGGTTAGGGGTTTAGGCGTTTTGGCGGAAGAATGTCCCAATCCAAAGCTGAAGAAGTCTTTGCAGGCCATCAACTCGGATGTTCAACAGGGGACCAGCCTTTCGGATTCAATGCGTAAACATCCCCAATGCTTTGACGGTCTGTATGTCAGCATGGTCCAGGCAGGGGAAGTGGGTGGGGTTCTAGACGAAGTTTTAAACCGCCTCGCTAAGCTTCTAGAAGACCTCAACCGATTGCAAAACCAGATTCGGTCGGCGATGGCGTATCCGGTCACAGTGGGTATCCTGGCGACCGTTATTTTTATTGCCATGACCATGTTCTTGATCCCGATCTTCGCTGATATTTTCTCTGAACTGGGGACAGAGCTACCCGCCTTTACCAAGATGATGCTGGGGATTAGTAATTTTCTCAGAAAGCCCATTAATTGGATAATTATGATCGGGGTGATCGCCATTACTGTTTTTGCTTATCGGCGATATTACTCAACTCGGGTAGGCCGAGAAACAATTGATCGGCTGGCCCTGAAGATGCCCTTGTTTGGCGACCTGATTCAGAAAACCGCCACCGCTCGCTTCTGCCGAACCTTTGGTTCTCTCTCCCGGTCTGGCGTACCCATTCTGACCGCGCTTGAAATTGTCCGGGATACGGCTGGCAACCAAGTGATTTCGGATGCAGTAGACGGCGCGCGCCAAGAGATTCAAACTGGCGGCATGATTAGTCTGGCGCTGCAGCGCTATAAAGTCTTTCCGATTATGGCGATTCAGATGATCAGTATTGGCGAAGAAACGGGCGAGCTGGATCAAATGCTGATGAAAGTGGCTGACTTCTATGAGGATGAGGTGGAACAGGCGGTTAAGGCGCTCACCAGTATTATGGAGCCGATCATGATTATTGTTCTGGGGGGTATGGTGGGGTCTATTCTAGTTTCCATGTATCTCCCGATGTTTAAGGTCATGGATGCAATTGGCTAATGGGGCAATATTGCTTAATCAGTCAGGTTAAAATTTCTTCAAGTTTATGCTGCTCCCAAAGCAATTGATACAGTCCGGGCCGAGCCAGCAACTGATTATGGGTTCCTAACTGTACGACTTGTCCTTGATTCATTACTAGAATTCGATCAGCGGTCGCTGCAGCGGACATTTGATGCGAGATGAAGATGACTGTTTTGCGTTGGGCGCCTTGGGCTAAGCGCTTTAGAATTTCAGTGGCGGTTTGGTTATCTACACTGGAGAGGGAATCATCTAGCACCAGAATAGGTGTATCAATTAATAGGGCGCGAGCAAGGGCTGTGCGTTGACGCTGTCCCCCTGAGAGAGTAATTCCACGCTCGCCTACAATGGTGTCGTACTTTTGGGGAAAGTTGAGGATTTCTTGGTTAATTTGAGCCTGTTTTGCCGCGTATTCTATGTCTAATGGTTCACTGAGGGGATTTCCGTAGCGAATATTATTTTTGATGGTTGTGCTGAATAGAAAACTGTCTTGAGGGACAAAGGCGATCGCCCGCCGTAGATCGCCTAAGCAAAGCTGGGTAATGTCATAGCCGTCCAAAAAGAGTTGACCCGGCGCAATATCGAGCAGGCGGGGTAAGGCGTTCGCTAGGGTAGACTTACCTGAACCGATCGGACCAACGATTGCGATCGTTTCCCCTGGCTGAATGACAAAATTTACCTGGTTCAGAGCCGGGGTGGTAGAGCCAGGGTAAGTATATGAAAGCTGCCGAGCCTGAATTTTGCCTCTGACTTGCTCAATCGGGAGTGAGAAGACTTGGGGGGAATTTTGAATCTTGGGCTGAGTATTAAGAATGTCTTCAACCCGATGAATGCTGACTTCACCTCGCTGATAAGCCGTGATAGTGAAGCCTAATAAAGCGGTGGGAAAAACAAGTCTTTCAACATAGAGGATGAAAGCTATGAAGTTGCCGACACTGAGGCTGCCGTCAGCGATAGCGCCAGCGCCGAACGCTAGAACCAGCAACAGGCTAATGCTAGCCAGACCGCCCAAGAGCGGAAACAGCGTATTGCGAGTTTTGGTTAGCCTTAAGTTAGCCTCCAACAGATACTGATTCAGGTGATTGAAGGCTTGTCGTTCGTTTGCTTCTTGGCCATAGATTTTAATCAGAGAAATGCCGCTCATGTCCTCCTGAATCAGTTGACTTAGGTTGGCAAGCCCCTGCTGAACCTGCTGCTGCTGACTGCGGAGACGATGGCTAAATAGCTGCACCAAAACCAGCATGACAGGATACACTGTCACCGCAATCAGTGTCAGCCGTCCACTGATGGACAACATAAAAGGTAAGGTGAGTGCATAGGCAAACAGGGTGTTAACCAAGCTCAGAATGGCGAATCCTAGTAATCGTCGAATATTATCGACATCGCTAGTCGCCCGACTAATCAGCTCCCCTCCCGTATTTTTGGAAAAGTAAGCCGGTTCTAGGGTTAGCAAATGCTCAAAGATTTTTTGTTTAAGGTCAAACTCAATCTGGCGACCTACTCCAAAAATCAGGATGCGGGAAGCCATCCGAATCAACCACATAATGGACGCTAACACCAGGACCAAAACAACATAGGAAAGCACCCGAGTAAAACTGAAGGTGACCTGGAGCGTATCAATCCCATCCCGAATTATGAGAGGAATCCAAACCCCGACAATATTCACCACGAGTAGAGCGATACTGCCTAGTAGGGATTGACGCCAGTGGGGGCGGATATAAGTTGCCAGCTTTTGGAATTGAGCGCGCACCATAGATTCCGAAGTCAAAGGAAGTGACGCCATCAATAGATATCCATAGATGGCTGCTTCACTATCCTAGTCGAATTGAAGAAGTAACTGATTTTACCTGAACTTACTGTCCCCAAACCTCCACCACGTCAGTCCAGATAACATTGAAAGACGGTAACCACCCCCTCAAGAAGTAGTAACCCCAGGTCAAATATTCGTCGACGACGCGGGTCGTAATGCTGAGCGCTTCTACATTGGGGAATAGCTGCCGCAATTGAACCAGTAGATCGTCACTGTTTTCAAGCTCTGAAATATAAAAACCTGTGGGTCTGGCTACAACGCCTACGCCCAGTTCCCTATACAACTTGGAAAAGGTTAAACTGGCTCGACGCATGGCCAGGGCGGGAGTAACCAACATAATGCGTTGCCCACTGGCTAAAAACTGCCGCTCTTCTAGAAATTCCTTCGACTCTTCAGCACTTTTTCGGATATCTGTACCCAAGTCTTGAACTTCAATTCTGTCTGGGGAAACTCCATTAGCAGTTAACCGTCGTCTGATTTCAGTCGCTTTGGCTTGTTCCTCTTCATCCGAAGCCTTATTCATAGTTATAATCATCCACGGGTCTCCGCCTCGATTACGCACCTCCTGGTAGAGGCTTCCCGCCCTCAGCAAACGCGGCGCCATCGCAGTGGATATTAACGATGGCGGCGTTGCAGTCTCTTCTTCTTCATCATCATTGACAGTCTCAATTAACTGCCCGGTGTCCATTTGGCTATCTCCCAACACCACAATCGCCCTAACTGTATTGCCTACCTCTGCTAAAGTGGGCTGTCCCGGCGGACAGACCTGCGCACAGATGTTTTCCTGATTATTGAATGCAGTCCGAACTGACTGTTCAGCTTGGTCAACCAACAATCGAGATATGAGGGGCATACCCGCGACCAAAAGCACCAGAAAGGCAGTAAAAACTTGATTGCCATTTACTTTTTTGATGCCTTCTCTGAGAGAAAACAAGAGGAACACCATCGCCAGACCCAAGGGTTGCAGGGGCAAAGAAATCATGTCCCAGATCATCTGGACGGTCTCACTGTCTTGATCCACAAATGAGACGACAATCAAAACCAAAACTACCAACCCGCCAAACCAGGTGAGATAGTTTCTGGGAATGAGCTTTAACAGCACATACCAAATAATCAGACCAACGGCCGCCCAAAGCAAAACTCGGGTTAGCGGTTCCAACATTGCCTTCTCCCCTTGCAAAAGCCATTCTTTCAGGATGCTGGGGATGTTGTAGCACGAGATAAGGACAAATGTTCAATTGTTTATCTAGATTTGACCTATTTTTTTTACGATTAATTCCTTATAGGGCGTCTCCAGTAGAGGCAAGTTGCACAACTTTTGACCTTTCGACCCTGCTCTAGCGGTCGATCCAGCTCTCTAACCAGTCATTTTAAGTAGCCGCAGCTAAAATATCCCATTCCCCATTCACCGTCTTTTACTGGGACTTTACTTGTACGCGAATCCCTTAGGCTATTTGAGCGCTTGCCAATCCACAACCGAGGACTCCAGTCTGTTTGAACGGGGGATAAGGCGTCT